>CAXTWP010000286.1:0-4258 GCA_964247945.1 uncultured Acidobacteriaceae bacterium
GCCATTGAACTCGCAGCCATTGTTTTAGGCCTTCTCTTCGGCAGCTTCCTCAATGTCTGCATCGCGCGCCTGCCGAAGGGCGAGTCGGTCGTCACACCACGCTCCCGCTGCCCGCATTGCGGTAAGCCCATACGCTGGTATAACAACATTCCTGTGCTCAGTTGGCTCCTGCTTCAAGGCCGCTGCCGCGACTGCAAGGCACGTATCTCCAAACAGTATCCGTGGGTAGAACTCGCCACTGGACTTTGGTTTGCGGTCGTTGCTCTGCGTTGCCTTGTGGTTTCTCTGGTTGGTCTATACGTTCAACTCACGACCGAACAGTATGCCTCCCTCATTCTCGAAAGCATCTCACTCGCCATTCTCGGCTTCCTGCTCATCGGCCTGCTCGTCATGGATTGGCAGACTCACCTCCTCCCCGACGCCTTCACCTTGACCGGCATCGCCGTCTCCTTCTTTCTCACCTGCATACGCGCCTTCTTCCTCCAGGGCTCCGAAGACCAGATCGTCCTCAATTCCGCCAAGCAGCTTCGCCTGCGTTCGCCGGGCAGCTTCGCCGCACAAGGCAACGTTTTCCTAACCGGGCCGGAGCATATACTCGGCGTCTGGCTGCTCTCCGTGCTCGGCGCGGCGGCCATTCTCCTCCTCATCCGTGCTCTCTACAAGCTGACAAGGCGCCGCGAAGGCATGGGCCTCGGCGACGTGAAGCTGCTCGCCATGATCGCCGGCTTTCTCGGCTTCTGGCCCGCCGTGCTGACGCTCTTCCTGGGCACACTCTTCGCCACCGCCTATGCGCTCATTTTGCTCGCCCGAGGCCGTGCGAACGCCGCCAGCCGCCTTCCGCTTGGCAGCTTCCTCTGCGCCGGGGGGATGATTACCGCCCTCTTCGGGAGTCACCTCATCAACAGTTACCGCGCGCTGCTGCATTAGCGCGAAACCACCCTTGACTCTTGCCAGCGCTCCTCCTACAGTCGAACCTGAGAGGACCCGCCCGGCCATGCAGACATACCCCTACATCTGGAACTATCTCCCGCTCGTGCTGCAGATCCTGGTCGCCCTTGGCGTCGCCGGAGGCATGGTGGGCGCGTCGTTCTTTATCGGCAAGCACAAGCGCTCCCGCACCAAGGGCGGCGCCTACGAGTGCGGCATGGACCCCATTGGCGACGCGCGCGGCCGTTTCTCCGTCCGCTTCTACATGGTCGCCATGTTGTTCATTCTGTTAGATGTGGAGGCCGTCTTCATGCTGCCGTGGGCGGTCATCTTCAAGCAGCTCCCCGCCATCACGGGCTCGAAGATGTTCGGCTTTTGGGAGATGTTCGTCTACATCGGCTTCGTCGCCGTCGGCCTCTTCTACGTCTGGAAGAAGGGCATCCTCGACTGGGCCAACGATAAAGGAGACCTCTAACCATGAGCGGCCAGCTTGAAGAATCCAAACGCGAACCGAAGCTCTACGACCCCGCCTCCGCACTCCGCGGCAAGGAAGCCGTCCTCGAAGCCCAACCCGGCAATCCTGCCTTGATCGCGCTTAGCGATATGCTCGTAGACGCCAAGTACGACCGCGCCGAGTTGACCCTCACCGTCGCGCCCGAAAACATCGTCGCCGCCGCCCGCGCCGTACAATCCGCCGGGTACAACTTCCTCGAAGATGTGACCGCCGTCGACTGGTATCCCTCCGAACCGCGCTTCCAGATCACCTACCACATCCTTTCGCACGGCCTGAAGGCCCGCGTCCGCCTCGCCGCCCGTCTTGACGGCAACGCCCCGACCATCGAAACCATCACGCCCGTCTGGCCTTCAGCCAACTTCTACGAGCGCGAGATCTTCGACCTCTTCGGAGTCACCTTCGCCAACCACCCCAACATGGTCCGCATCATGATGCCAGAAGACTGGCAGGGCCATCCGCTCCGTAAAGACTATCCCGTCGAGGGCTACCGCTAATGCCGCCAGCAGTCGAAGAACGCATCGCCGAAGCCACACTCGCCCAGCACGAGATCACAGACGCCATCAACCCCGGCATCAAGGACCTTATCGCGGACGCGCACCGGCACAACGCCTCGACCGACGCCTCGGCCGACAAGACCATGATCCTCAACATGGGCCCGCAGCACCCGTCGACCCACGGGGTGCTCCGGCTTGTGCTGGAGATCGATGGCGAGACCGTCGTCGCCTGCGCTCCCGACATAGGCTATCTCCATACCGGTATCGAGAAGACGTGCGAGGCCAAGTTCTTCCAGCAGGTCGTCCCGCTTACCGATCGCATCGACTATCTTTCGCCGATGTCGAACAATCTCTGCTACTGCTTGGCCGTCGAAAAGCTTCTCGGCCTTGATATTCCAGAGCGCGCCCAATACCTCCGCGTTCTGTTGAACGAGCTCACCCGCATCCAATCGCACCTGGTCTGGCTCGGCACCCACGCGCTCGACATCGGCGCGCTGACGATGTTCCTCTACTGCTTCCGCGAGCGCGAGGAGCTCCTTCGCATCTTTGAGAATGTCTCCGGCCAGCGCATGATGACGAGCTACTTCCGCATCGGCGGGCTGTCGCTCGAGCCGCCGCTCGACTTCTACAAGCAGGTCCAGAACTTCCTGGACATCATGCCCTCGCGCATCGATCAGTACGAAAACCTGCTCACCGGCAACCCCATCTGGATGGGCCGCCTCAAGGGCGTTGGCTATCTCTCGCCCGCCGACGGCATCGCGCTCGGCGTCACCGGGCCGCCGCTCCGCGCCTCGGGCGTCGACTGGGACCTCCGCCGCGACATGCCCTACTCCGGCTACGACAAATTCCAGTTCGCCGTGCCCGTCTCCGATGTCGGCGATGTCTGGGCGCGCTACGTCGTCCGAATGCAGGAGATGCGCGAGTCGGTCAAGATCGCCCAGCAGGCCCTCGACGGCATGCCCGCCGGCCGCATCACCGCCGACGCCCCCAAGATCGTCCTCCCCGGCCGCGAAAAGATGAAGACGGAGATGGAGTCGCTCATCCACCACTTCAAGATCGTCACCGAGGGCTTCGCCGTCCCCGCCGGCGAGGTCTTCCAGGCCATCGAGTCCCCCCGCGGCGAGATGGGCTACTACGTCGTCTCCGACGGCACCGCCAAGCCCTACCGCGTCCATATGCGCAACCCGTCCTTCGCCACCTTGCAGGCGCTGGAGACCATGTGCAAAGGGCGGCTGCTGGCGGATGTGGTGAGCGTGATTGGAAGCATTGATATTGTGTTGGGGGAGATCGACCGCTAAGTGAAACCAACTCGTGTCACTACCATTGCGCGAGTCCTTGCGTATTCGCTTCCTCTATGCGTAATCGTCTGCCTTTACTACTTTGCATTTAGTGCATGGAATACGGCTTTCCAAGCAGCGGAATATGTAAGCGCGTGGCAAAGCTTGGCATACAAATGGGCTGCATCAGGTTTGTTTGTTTCTGCGATGTGGGTATGTTCACTTGTTTTGCTGTGCCGCAGTAAGAAGCTAAGCGGGGTTGCATCCCCCAATTTGGGAGCATCACAGTGAACGATTCCGAATCAACCTTCGAGTGGATGGAAAGCCCGTCCGTCGTAATCAAGCCGGTCGACGCCATCGCCGTCTACAGCAACGCGCCCGGCGACATCGTCATCCGCCAGAAGAGCAGCAAGGGCATCTTCCGCGAAGAGGACTCCGTCGTCGTCGTCGTCCCCCGCGACCGCTTGGACACCGTCATCGCCGCCCTTCAACAAGAGAAAGCCCGCGAGCGCGCCCGCAAACCCATATCCAGCGTCTCCCCTATCAACGCCTCCACAAGCATCCGCGAGGCTTAGGGGTGACCGCTGCCCTCCACACCGAACTCTGGACCTCCTGGGCCTCACAAATCCGCTCCTACGCCGCCGCGCACGGCCTCAACAGCACCCATCACGCCGTGGTCGAGGTCGGCCCCGAACTCATCACCCTGCGCGTCAACACCCGCTGGCTCCGCTTCACCCCCACCGAGATGACCGCCGATTCGGGACACGCCGAACCCTTCGCACTTCACGAAGACGGCACCATTACGATAGGCCGCACAACCGAAGACATGGACATGACCGCCGAACGCCTCACCCGCGAGATAATGCACAATAAGCAGTAGAGGGACGCAATCTGGCACGACTTTCACGAGCGTATGGCCAACTCGAATCCCGCGACTAAGAGGACTTGACGCAATGAGCACAGCCACCACCATCTTCTCCCCAGAACTCGCCGCCCGCTTCGACCACCTGGTCACGATCTACCCCCTGAGCCGCTCGGCGTTAGTC
>CAXTWP010000287.1:0-4242 GCA_964247945.1 uncultured Acidobacteriaceae bacterium
CGAAGAGCGCTGGACCGACCTGCTGAATGGCTTCTACGATCACTTCGAGAAAGAGCTGCTGGTCGCGGGCACGAACATGGAGGACGTCAAGCGCATGGAGCACGCGACGACCGAGTCCTGCGACAAGTGCGGCAGTCCGCTGATCCTGAAGTGGGGCAAGTTCGGCAGCTTCTATTCGTGTTCGAACTTTACGCGGACTAAGCCGATTACCATCCCGCTAGGGCCGTGGAAGAAGGACCCAAACGCGGCGACCAAGAAGGTGCTGGCCGGGCTCGGCTTTCCGATGACGATTAAGAGCATGGTCGAGGATATAACGCATTACACCAAGGAGGTCGCCGACGTAAAGGAGTTGGCTGCGGCCGTGAATGAGGCCACAAAGTTCGGCAAGAAGATCGTCGCGGAGCCCTTCAGTTGTGATTTTACCAAGGAGAACTTTGCCGCCAAGCCTGACCTGAGCGCCCCGGGCGCGGATGAGGCTCCGGAGGAAGAGTTCTGCGACAATTGCGGTCGGGTAATGGTGCTGAAGAATGGGCCATGGGGGCCGTTCATGTCCTGTCCCGGGTACTCGGACGACCCGCCGTGCAAGACCATCCGCAAGCTCACGCAGAAGGTGCAGCAGAAGCCCCCGCTCGTGCTCGAAGAGCCGTGCCCTAAATGCGGCAAGCCGCTGCTGCAGCGCGACGGGCAGTATGGCGAGTTCATCGCCTGTTCGGGTTACCCGAAGTGTAAGTATGTAAAACAAGAGATATTAGACGTGCCGTGCCCAAAGGATGGGGGTGACCTTGCGGTGCGCAAGACGAAACGCGGCGATACTTTCTATGGTTGCGTCAATTATCCGAAGTGCGACTTTGCCAGCAATCTTAAGCTGGTGGCGCAGCATTGTCCGAAGTGCGACAGCACCTATGTACTGGAGGTGGCGCGCACGGACGGGACGTTCCTGGTTTGCCCAAATAATGCTGACGCGCTGCCGAAGCGGCGACCGAAGAAGGGTGCGCCCATAGAGGAGTGGGCGCACACGCCCTGTTCCTACGAGAAAAGGATTGCCGGACCCCCACCGCTTGCGTCAGTGCCGATTTTGGCGCGGTCGGACGCAGAACACACGCGCCCGCTTGTCGAGAGCGTCGCCTGAGCGTGCTTCCCTTTTTGGGCGGTCTCTGTTACAAAAGCGTTTAGAACCAGTACCGTGGTGGATCGGCTCATCCGCTCCATAGTTACACGTCACGTCGAGAATGGCAGGTAGTACGAATGGCAAAAGCAATCTGGAACGGCCACACATTGGCTGAGAGTGAAACCTTTGAAACAGTGGAAGGAAACATCTACTTTCCCGATGAATCGATCAAGCGGGAGTACTTCAAGCCGAGTACCACCTCCTCAAGCTGTCCATGGAAGGGTCAGGCGCGCTACTATTCTTTGATTGTCGATGGACAGGAAAATCCCGACGCAGCCTGGTACTACCCCGATCCAAAGCCTGCGGCACGGAATGTAAAGTACCATGTAGCATTTTGGCGCGGCGTCGAAGTAACGAAGTAGCTTAGACGTAGACCTCCTTCGGGAAGGACAAACAAGAAGAGCAAGCGCAAGGCAGTAGCGAGTCTTATTGCCCTAATAAGCTTGGGCGTGATCGATGGGTAGCCGTACTTGAAAGCATGTTTCACCGGGCTTCGACTCGACGGTGAGGAAGCCGGCGTGGCGGGAGACAATTCGCTGGGCCGTGTCCAACCCAAGGCCTAGACCCTTTCCGGGTGCTTTGGTAGTAAAGAACGGTTCAAAGATTCGGGACACGAGTTCGGGCGGGATGCCGGGGCCGGTGTCCCATACTTCGACGGATTCAAGCTGACCCGTAAGGCGGGTAGTGAGCCGGAGGGTGCCCCGGCCGTTCATGGCTTCGATGGCGTTTTCAATAAGAGCGGTCCACACCTGGTTCAGTTCGCTGCCGTAAGCGCTGATCGGCGGAAGTTCGGGGTTGAAATCCGTGACCACCTTAATACTTCCCAAGCGCGAGGCAAACATGGAGAGCGTGCTTTCGAGTGACTGCGCAAGGCTGATGTCTTGGATCGGTGCCTGATCCATGTACGAATAGTCCTTGATGGCGCTGATCAGGTCGAAGATGCGTACCGTCGAATCGACCACGGTTTCGGCCATACGCTCGACCCGCAGTGAGCCGGCTACTGTTGCGACGGCGACGGGAAGCGTTTCGGGGCGGATTGTGGCGGCAAGTTCATCCAACAGGGTCAACGAAAGGCGAGTTTCGGCCAGGGCGGGAGCAATACGCCAGGGTGAAGGGATCTTGTGGGCCTCAAGCCAGCGGGTCATCTCGTCCTCGCGGTCGTTAGCTGCGAGAGGGCTGGCCGCGATGAAGGCTTTGGTGGAGTAGGCGGCGATCTGCCGGCGAGCCCCGGTCACCCAGCCGGTGTAGTTGTTGGCCTCTTCCTCGGTTAGGCAGAGATTGCCTAGACGGTACTTCTGCTCGCCATACTCGCGGAGTTCGCCGAAGAGGCTGGCGGCGGAGCGTTGGGCGGCCGAGGCCGGGTTGTTCAACTCATGGGCGAGATTCGCCGCGAGCTTGCCGAGGGCGGCAAGCTTTTCGGCCTGCTGTTCCATGCGGGTTACCTCGCGCACGCGATCCAGCAGCACGGAGACACAACGCTGCGCCATGGAAGGAATGACGGCGAGCATCTCCGAGAAGAGGTCTTTGTGGATGTCAAGCACCCAAGCGGGACCGATGGTGTAGCCATCGCCTCCGTAATTCTTCATGCGGGAGAAGGGAAGCAGACCGGTCATCTGGCCGGCTCGGCCGATGAACAGGGCGAGTGGGCCTGAGCTGCGCCGGCGAACATGAATCTCCCCGCTCAAAATGAAATTCAGTTGGCAAGTAGGCTCCCCCTCACGGAAGATGAGCGCGCCCTCCTGCCCAATGCGCTCTTGGCCATGAGCGGCTAGCCAGGTATATTCAGCCTCGGTAAGACCGTCGAGATTGGCGATAGTACGCAGGGCCGCGATGATCGCAGGGATAGATGTAGGAGCTTCGGGTGCCATCGAGACGACTTGTGTGCTCGGTGGGCTTACGAGGTCGAGAGTGGATGCGGACGAGAGCGGTGCCATGCTTTATAGTACCGCTGCTCCTTTTACGGAGTATTACGGGAATGCATCTCCTGCCGCCGCATGGGCATTGCGTCGATGATGCGGTTGAGTTGCTCGATGGTGATGGGCGTGTTGGCGCGGAACTTTTCGCCGCCATCCTTGCCGAAAAGGATGACGGTGAAATCGTTTGGATGGACATGGAAGCGTTGACGTAGGGTGGCTTCTTCGTGCAGCAGATTGGTCTCGACCGCTGAGTCCCAGGAACCAGCGTACTTATGGAAGAAGAAGACCATCAAGACGTTGCGCTCAAGGAGCTCGGCGCGATGCGGAAGGAGCAGCTGTCGTTGCGCGGCTGATTGATGGCGGTCCGGAGTAAAGATGAGGAGCGGGCGATAATGATCTCGCATGGCAGCAAGCATCTGAGGTGCCCGCGGCTTCGCTGTCTCCAATCCTTGCTGCGGAAGCGCAAGGACAAGCAAAAACAGCATCATGGGTAGAGCCATGGTTGCTTAGGATGCGTCTCCAGGTATAGGAACACAACGCTAAAAATGAAGATAAAGCCATACCTGAAAGGCTACGCCCGGGGACGCGGCCTTTCAGGCGACGTTCTCTTTATTTGCGGTCACTGAGCGGTACCGGACTCGACGTTCCCGGCCAGCACCTGCTGCGTGGTGCGCAGCTTCAGGTGCGGAACGTTGGATTTGATCTTCACCTGAACGAGGTCGCGGCCTGAGGCGTTGAAGGTGGCAACGTAGCTTTCGGCCACATCCTTTTGGAAGTTAACGAGATACGGTTGAAGCGACACAGGATTGCCGATCCCTTCGTAGTAGGCCCGGCCTCCTGTTCCTTCCGAGACCTGAGTTAGGTAACTTTGGCCGCTGAAGCTGGCGCGTCCGCCGCGAAAGCCGGCGTCCCCGAAATAGACTGAAGAGACCGACACGCCCGCACGTTGGGCGTCCTGTACAGCGCTCGCGACATAAGGCGAATCCTGGTTAAGCGGGCTGGTGCTGCCGTTATATGGGTCGACGCCATTGGTGATCATCAGGACAAAGCGAGCCTTGGGTCCCGCCGCGCCGCCCTCCAAACCCGCCCCGGGCCACTGGGTCACAAAAACCGAGACGCAGAAGTAAGGACAGGCACTGATGCCGGGCAGGCCGAAGG
>CAXTWP010000288.1:0-2607 GCA_964247945.1 uncultured Acidobacteriaceae bacterium
CTCTTGGAACGCCATCGCCAGCCGCAAAAAGACCTTCTACGTCCTCTTCCTGCTCCAGCAGGTCGCCATGTTCGGCATCTTTACCGCCCTCGACCTCTTCCTCTACTACGCCTTCTGGGAGCTCTCCCTTGTTCCCATGACCCTCCTCATCGCCACCTTCGGCCGCACCAAAGATCGCCGCCGCGCCGCCGTCAAATACTTCCTCTACGCCTTCATCCCTTCTGCCCTGCTGCTCGTCGCCATCATCTGGCTCTATCTCCAGACTGGCACCTTCGACCTTCCCCGCCTCGCCGCCCTCGCCGCTACTCACAACATCTCGGCCAACTCCGCCGCGCTTTGGCTGGCGTCCCTCGCCTTCCTCCTGGCTTTCGCCGTTAAAGTCCCTATCTTTCCCCTCCACGGCTGGCTCTCCGACGCCATCTTTGAGGCACCCACCGCCGCCGTCATGGTCCTGGTCGGCAAAACCGGCCTCTACTCCATCCTCCGGTTCTCCTTCGGCATCTTCCCCGCCGAGTCCCACCGCATCGCGCCCCTCCTCATCGCGCTCGGGGCCATCGGCATCGTCTACGGCGCGCTTCTTGCCCTAGTGCAGAACGACCTCAAGCGCCTTGCCGCGTACTCTACCCTTGGCCATCTCGGCTTCGTCGTCCTCGGCATCTTCACCTTCACCATCGCCGGTATCGACGGCGGCATCTACCAGATCCTCAATCACGGCATCTCCGGCGGCGCACTCTTCATGCTCATGGGTCTCCTCTACGAGCGCTACCAGACCTACGACATGCGCCAGTACGGCGGCCTCGCCGCGCGCCTTCCGTGGGTCGTTACCATGTTCGTCCTCACTACCCTTTCGGTCGTCGGCCTCCCCATGCTCAACAGTTTCGTCGCCGAGTTCCTCATCCTTTCCGGCACCATGCAGGCCAATCTCAGCGCCCACCACGCCGCCTGGGCCGCCATCGCCACCACCGGCGTCATCTTCAGCGCCGCCTACATGCTCGTCATGATCCAGCGCGTCTTCTATGGTGCCTTGGGCCGGGCAGGCGAAACCACCCCCGGCTGGGACCTCGACCGGCGCGAGCACCTCGCCCTCTGGCCCATGGTCGCCCTCTTCCTGCTCATGGGCGTCGCCTCCCCGCTGTGGCTGCGCGCCATCGACCCTGTCGGCGTCCGCCTCGCCCGCATCATGCCCCAGCCGCAGACCCCCACCCGAGGCTTCCAGGCCCTCGACACTCCCCAGCACGTCTGGCTCGAATCCCATAGCTACGCTACATGCACCGAGGCAGCCGCCCACATGACCTACTTCGCGCCGCGGACAGACGGCAACGGCAACGAACTCCTTCCTCCCTCACCGGAGGAAGACCAACGGCTCCGCCTGCGGTGGATTCATAGCTGTGAGACCATGCAACAGCACTCTCTGCAAGCCCAGAGTGGGCCAGCACAGGAGGCTCGCTAAATGTCTACCAACCTCCTCGCATTGCTCCCCGAATACCTCCTCACCCTTACCGGTGTCGCTGTCATGCTGGCAGAGCCTGTCCTCCCGCCAGCCGCAAGCCGCAAGTCTCTCGGCTGGCTCGCCATCCTCGGCACCCTCGCCGCCGGAGCCGCAAGTGTTTACCAGCTCATCTTCGTCCGCACCCTCGCGACCGCCTCCTTTACCGCCTTCTCCGGTACCATCCAGATCGACCCCTTCAGCATCTTCTTCCATCTCCTCATCGCCTCGGTCGTCCTGGTCACCCTGCTCGGCTCGCTCGACTACTTCCAGGGCAATGCTGGGCACGCGGGCGAGTACTTCGCCCTGGTCTGCTTCGGAGCCGTCGGCATGATGCTCATGACCTGCTCGGTCGAGCTGCTGATGGTCTTCGTCGGCCTCGAAATCTCCTCCATCTCCACCTACATCATGGCCGGCTTCCGCAAGGGTCAGGCCACCGGCTCCGAGTCGTCCCTCAAGTACTTCCTGCTCGGCTCCTTCGCCACCGCCTTCTTCCTCTACGGCATCGCCCTTGTCTTCGGGGCTACGGGGTCAACCTCCATCGCCTCCATCGCCGCCGGCCTGGAGGTCACCACTACCCCCACCCTCGCCTTTCTGGCCCTCGCCATGATCGTCGTCGGCCTCGGCTTCAAGGTCTCCGCCGCGCCCTTCCACGTCTGGACCCCCGATGTCTACCAGGGCGCGCCCGCACCCGTCGTCGGCCTCATGTCGACCGCGCCCAAGGCGGCCGCCTTCGCCGTCCTGCTCCGCATCACCTACGCCGGCTTCCCCACCTTCCAGCATCGCTGGGCCATCCTCATGTGGGTGCTCGCCGCCCTGTCGATGACCATCGGCAACCTCGGCGCGCTCCTCCAGCGCGACGTCAAGCGTATGCTCGCCTACTCCTCAATCGCCAACGCCGGCTACATCCTCGTCGCTTTCACCGCGGACGCGGGTGACGGCATCACCGCCGCCTGCTTCTACACCGCCACCTACGCCGCCATGAACGTCGGTGCCTTCGCCGTCCTCACCCAGGTCTCCGGGTACGACGAGCGCCTCCGCACCCTCGATGACTACACCGGGCTGGGGCAGCGCCGACCTGTTATGGCCGCCCTGCTCAGTTTTTTCCTGCTCTCCATGAT
>CAXTWP010000288.1:2617-3934 GCA_964247945.1 uncultured Acidobacteriaceae bacterium
GTCTCCGACCTCCGCCTGCGCGCCGCTCTCTACACCCGCAGTGTGCCCGACTCCGACGTCTCCACCACCCGCCCCAGCCTTACTCTGCCCGCCGGCCTCGCACTGGCCGCCACCGCTCTCGCCACCCTGATGCTCGGCATCGGCCCCTGGCCCATCCTCCACACCGCCGGACGCGCCGCCTTCGGCATCTACGCCACGCAGCACGTCTCCGCCCCTGTCCGCAATCCTGAACTCAGCACACGGTAAGCCTGGGGCCATGTTTGTTGTTGGTGCAGAGGCGTTCTTGTCTCTTTTTGCTTGTCATTCCCGAAGGGAGTCTGCTTCTCTGCCTCTACACCGTAGAGCGCTCTGACCTAAATCCAAGCCGGAAGGCCCTCGCCGAAGCGAGGGCCTTCGGGCGAAACCACCAATCAGCTACTTCACCTTGATGAAGATGATCACGAACGTGAACAGCGCCAGCGACTCGATAAACGCCAGACCTAGAATCAGGAAGATAAAGATTCCCGGACGCGCCCCCGGATTGCGCGCGAGCGCCTCCGTGGCCGAAGCCGTGGCACGGCCCTGACCTAAACCGCAAAGTCCCGACGCCAACGCCATGCCGAGACCGGCCGCAAGCGGAACCCACTGGCTGGCCGCGTCAGCACCCTGGGCAAAGGCTGGCGTTGCCAACAGCAGCGCAGCCAGAGTCATAAACACATACTGCATCGTCTTCATAGTGCTCCTTGCTCCCATCAGATACGCCGCCAGTGGGTGGTTGATGCTCACCGTGCTGGCACCCTCACGCTCGCGACGCTATTGCCAACCGGAGAGAGGGAGCGCCCCACCCCGGCAAACTAATCTCTAGTGGTCGTGCGCCA
Source organism: uncultured Acidobacteriaceae bacterium (assembly GCA_964247945.1). GTDB lineage: Bacteria > Acidobacteriota > Terriglobia > Terriglobales > Acidobacteriaceae > Edaphobacter. The sequence continues at coordinate 3,475 of CAXTWP010000288.1, forward strand.
CCGCAAGCGACAGGTAAATCGCGCCCAGCAGGAAGAACACATACGCCTGCACCACCGCCACTCCGAGATGCAGCCCGAGAAACACGAGCGGTATCCCGACCGGCACCAGCGAGAAGAAGGCCAGCGTCACCAGGTCGCCGGCGAACATATTGGCGTACAAACGGACGGTAAGCGACAGTACCCGCGACAGGTGGGAAATGATTTCAATGGGGAACAACAGCGGCGACAGCCACCACACAGGCCCCAGGAACTGCTTGATATATGCCGGGCCGTTCGCTCGAATGCCATGGTACTGGTAGTAAATAAAGGTCACGATCGCGAAGCCGAGCGGCATCACCACATCCGCCGTCGGCGATTCAAACCCCGGGATCAGCCCCAGCAAGTTGGCGAACAGGATAAACAGAAACAACGCCGTCAGGTAACTCGTAAACCGCTCATAGCCGTGCCCGATGATGGACTC
>CAXTWP010000288.1:3944-4203 GCA_964247945.1 uncultured Acidobacteriaceae bacterium
CGGCCAAGTGCTGCACTCCGCCCGGCTTCTCCACCGAAAGCGTCGCCCGCACCGTCACAAAGTAAGCGACAAGGAACACGAAGACCAGCAGTTCCATCGCGAACCCATTCGAAATCGGAGCAGCCGGGTTCGGTACGGCAATATGCAGGACGTGCAGCAGCGACGTAGCCGGCGCGGCCAGGGCGTGATTCAAAACTCTCGTAAGCGCAAGCTGTACCGGCATATAGAAAAGTAAGCAGATCCCCCTTCAAAACTATAC
>CAXTWP010000289.1:0-4192 GCA_964247945.1 uncultured Acidobacteriaceae bacterium
AGGTCAAATCCTGCTGCCCCGGCAAGCTCGTTAAGCCGACCCCGCAAAGCGGGCGTCCACTCCATCACCATCGCTGGCGCTCTTCTTTCTTAGAACATATATACTAAGGTAACCACGTAAACTTCCACGTCCGAATGGTTCACGGTCCGACATCGACTAAACTAATCGACAAAGCTCCTGCACAAAAGCACCTCCTGCCTCACGATCCGTTACGGACGATCCTACGATCTTTCTGCTCCGGATCGTGCGGCGGCGGCTTACTCAAGATCGCTTTACCGTAGTCGATGGAACCGACATGCAACCGATCTCAAGGGACGTCGTGGCTCCAGGCCATCCCCGCCCTTACTATCCCGAACTCGATGGTGTGCGCGCCCTTGCCGCGTTGATGATCGTTGTCTTCCACCTCGCTCAGATGGGGGTGCCCATTCCCGGCCCCGTGGCCCTCGGACAAACCGGCGTGGACCTTTTCTTCGTTCTCTCCGGCTTCCTCATTACGTCCATCCTGCTGAAATGCCGGGAGCGCGACTGGCATGAAGTACGGACCTTCTACATTCGCCGTTCGCTGCGCATCTTTCCGCTGTACTTCGGGTACCTGGCGGTGGCGTCGGCCCTGGGCATCGCTTTCTCACGCTGGAGCTGGGTTTATCTTCAGAATGTCGCCTTCGCGCTCGGGCGTCCCATGGGGGCCATCGGCCACTTCTGGTCGCTCGCCGTCGAGGAGCAGTTCTATCTCGTCTGGCCCTTCCTTGTCCTCTTTCTGCCGCGCCGGCTGTTGCAGCCCGCGCTCTGGATGATGATCGCCGCGGCCGTGCTCTGCCGCCTTGCGCTCGTCCACACCGGGGTCGACGTGTTCTATCTCACCCCCACGCGCCTCGACGGCCTGGCTGCCGGCGGTCTGCTGGCCATCTATCTCTATCGCAGCCAGTTACATGCTTACCGGCGATGGTTGGCTTTCGCCGGAGGCGTATCGATCGTGCTGCTGCTGGTGGAAGCGGCGAGCCTGGGTGGTCAGAGAGCGGCGGTGGTCCAGGTTACCCGCTACGCCCTGCTCGGTTGCGCGTATGCCGCCGTCGTCGGTCTGCTCATTACCAGCCGTCCCTCGGCCGCCACCCGTTGGTTGGCCTCGCGGCCCATGAAATACCTGGGCCGAGTCAGCTATGGCATCTACGTCTTCCATCCCCAGGCGCTGCACTTCGCTTTTGAACATCTCGCCGTGAGGCCGGTGCTCTTCCGAGTCGCGGCAGGTTTGCTCCTGACGGCGGTCCTGACCCTCACCAGCTGGTATGCCTGGGAGCGTCCGTTCCTCAAGCTGAAGGATCGCTGGACTCCGGAAAACGCTCCCAAACCTGTGGCGATCTCTACCCCGACCTGAGGACCACGACCTGAGCGCGAAGCAAAAAGCCCGCGTTCCTGTACAAGGAATGCGGGCCGTTTGGCGGTGATCTGGTGGGATTGACTTGAGGCGTCCACACTCGTACATGGGCCGCTGCGGGACTTCTTTGCTGCAACTTCAGGAACCGCTGGGACTAGAGCTGAACGCTCTAAGCCTCAGTCACCTCACGTTGTGTTGTGCAACTCGAACAATCAATTTTCATAGGCTGGACCATCCTCCTTTCCCGTGTAAGGAGAGATTAGCCGAAGACCCGCCCGCGGCGCAAGTGGCCCATCCTTTATTTCAAATAAGCCCGTACCAGATCGATCAACTCCTCGCCCAGATCGGGCGTCAGCGGGGTGTGGCCCTCCTCCAGCAGATGCAGCCGGATGTGATCTTCCAGCACCTCGCCCATCAGGCTGTTGATACCGCCCCGCGCTGCGGCCAGCAGCATCAGCACCTTGGTGCAGTCGTCCTCGCCCGCCAGCGTCCGCTCCACGGCGTCCACCTGGCCGCGAACGCGCCTAACCCGGTTCAGCAGCTTGGTGCGGTCCCGCGATCCATGGCTCATAGGAACTCTCCTGTCTACCCATACATACCCTACGGGGGTATACTATGACAAATCGCCCACCGCTGCGTTGCGCGGAATGGCGAGTCGCTCCATGCCGATTCGCATTCTATTCATCCACAACAAAGACCATAGCAACTTCATGCTTCCACACTTCCCCCTCCGCGCGCGCCTGCTCCCCCTGCTGTTCTTGATGACCGCGGGAGCAACCCGCGCGCAGACCCCCGTCCCGCTTCCTGAAGCTCCCAAGGAGACGCCGCCCGCGGCCGCCTCCACCGCTTCCGAAGAAGGGGCCGGCACTCTCACCCTCTTCCCTCACCCGGAGCGCACCCGCTACCTTCTCGCCGGGCAGACCAACATCGTCTTCCAGGCGCACGGTCCCTTCCATGCGCCTTACTCCGGCCCCAACAGCCTGCTCGGCCGCGGCGAGTACAAGACCTCGCTGATCGGCACGGTCTACACCGGTTTCCAGGTGCTCGCCAACCCCAACCACGCGCTCGACGCCATCCTCGATTTTGAGTCCGCCGGCGGCCGCGGTATCTCGGAAGCGCTCGGACTTGCCGGCTTCACCAACCTCGACGTCGTCCGCAACCCCAACCTCGGCTCCAAGCCCTATATCGCCCGCGTCCAGCTGCACCAGACCATCGGCCTCTCAAAGGAACTCGTCGAGATCACGCGCACCCCGTTCTCGCTCGCCACCGAGGCACCGGCCCGGCGCATCGAGCTCCACATCGGCAAGATGACCCTGCCCGACTTCTTCGACCTCAACGCCATCGGGACCGACTCCCACCTTCAGTTCCTCAACTGGACCACCGACAACAACGGCGCCTGGGACTACGCCGCCGACACCCGCGGCTACACCTACGCCGCCGTCGCCGAGTACATCGACCGCGCGTGGTCCGCTCGCTACTCTGTCGCCTTGATGCCCACCATCCCCAACGGGATCGACCTCGACTGGTCGCTCAAGCGCGCCAGCGGCCAGAACGGCGAGCTTGAGCTCCGCCGCAACCTGCTTGGTCCTTTGGTCAAACCGGAGCGCAAGGGCACCCTCCGCCTGCTCACCTTCGTCAACCACGCCCACATGGGCCTCTACCGGGACGCCATCAAGGCGTACCAGGCGGGCACCGACACCGCTCCGAACGTCAACGCGCACGCCGTCTTCTCTTCGGTCAAGTACGGCTTCGGCGGCAACTTCGAGCAGGAGCTCACGCCGGACCTCCGCGTCTTCGGCCGCTTCGGCTGGAACGAGGGCCAGCACCAATCGTTCGCCTACACTGAGGTCGACCAGACCGTCGAACTCGGCGGCGACCAGACCGGCCGCCCCTGGCACCGCCCCTACGACAAAGCTGGTCTAGCCTTCATCTCCAACGCCATAGGCCGCGATCACCAGAACTACCTCAAACTCGGCGGACTCGGCTTCCTGCTCGGCGACGGCAGGCTCAACTACGCCCGCGAGGATCTTCTCGAGTCCTACTACAATCTCCACGCCTGGAAGGGCGTCTTCTATGCGCTCGACCTCCAGTTCATCGACCACCCCGGCTACAACCAGGACCGCGGCCCGGTACTGGTCGAGACGGTGCGGATGCACGTGGACTTCTGAGCACTCGCCTTGAAGTCTTGCAAGAGAAGACAAGTAGCGGTACAAAGAGTGCACGCCGACACCGTCATGCAGCCGCTCACCCTAACCCTACACAGGAGATGTACGATGCCGAGATCCTCCATGCTTGCCGTAGCCGTTCTTGTTTCTTGCACCTTGTTAGCTCGTCCAAATTCATCGTTGATCCACAGGCTTCAAGCGCAATCCACGCCGGCCTCCCCGCAGGAACCTGAATATATCAATCAGTTTTTTCGTCTGAGCGCGGATGGTAAGCTCGTTCCGTTAGAGCAGGTGAAGATGACACACGAGATGAAGACCCACAACCACTTCATCTCCAACTCCGCTGAATCGGCGCAGACTGTGCCCAATACGGCGTCCCCGGTGCGGGTCTCAGCCGACAGTCATTTCGTCGTCAAGGCTGGTTTCGGGGCCGTGGACCCGGCTACGGTGATCGCGCTCAAGCCTTTGACCGTTGAGAAGAATGAACGCGCGCTGCCGACGCATTCGGCAAAGGCCAGCATCGTTCCTTTCAGCGGGATGAAGTCTCAGGCCGCCCCGGATAATTCCATACCGATCTCCATCAAGAAATACGGTGCGGGTTCCTACGAGATTGTGCCGCAACAACCTCTGCCGCCGGGAGAGTACGTCCTTACTT
>CAXTWP010000290.1:0-4192 GCA_964247945.1 uncultured Acidobacteriaceae bacterium
ACGGTCCTGTAATGCTTTTGGCAACAATTCCGGAGGATGGTATGAGCTGTACTCTCTTGCAGCATGGCGGCCGCGCTCTGGTTCTGACCTTGGCCGTGTGTTTCTCTTTATGCGGGTTGGGCCAGCAGGGCACGGGTTCGCTGACAGGCACGGTGATCGATTGCGCCGGCGCGGTACTGCCGAACGCTGCGGTCAGCATCAAAAACGAAGCCACGGACCTGGTGCGGAAGACAAGCTCGGACGCGCAGGGTCATTTTGCGGCGAACGGGCTGCCGGTGGGCAAATACACCGTGGAAGGGGCGGCCACGGGTTTTGCGGCGACGCGCAGGACCGGCATCGTGCTGACGGGAGGACAGACGCAGGATGTCTCGCTGCCGCTGAACATCGGTAACGCCAACGACCAGATCACGGTCGAGTCGAATGCTTCCGGCTCGATCGCGGCCGCGCTCGCGCCGATGGACGGACTGCTTGAGGCCCGCTCCGCGCGCACCGAGATCAGTGCCGCGTTTATTCAGAACTTTACCTCGCCGGTGTCGGACTTCGGCGAGTTGATCCAGATGGCACCGGGTACGTTCACCATTGATACAAACGGTGTCGGACTGGGGCAGAGCAAATGGTACTTCCGGGGATTTCCGGACGGCGACGATGACATCGACTTCGACGGTATTCCGTTTGAGGATACCAATTCGCCGACCCACCACTCGTGGGCGTTCTTTCCTTCGCCGTGTATCGGGAGCGTCGACTTTGACCGCAGCCCCGGGTTTGCCTCGACGATTGGGCGACACCGTTCGGCGGAACCATCGGGTTGTTGTCGCGCGACCTTTCGCCGTTGATGAACCTTCGCGGCGGGGTGTCTTACGGCTCGTTCAACACGATCCTGACGGACGTGCAATATGACTCGGGGAATTTCGGCGGGGCGGGCAAGCGATCGAGCCTGTTTATGGACTTCAACCGGCTGACCTCGGATGGATTTCAGACGTTCAATGCCCAGGAGCGCAACGCCGGATCGTTGAAGTATCAACTAAAGCTTACGGATAAAACGGTGCTGACGGGTTCAGCGGCGTGATCTGGATCGACACGAATACGCCGAACTTCAATGGGCCGACAAGGGCGCAGATCGCGGCTTACGGGTATAACTACCTGCTCGAAAATACCGACCCCACGCTGCTCAATTATGTCGGCTATAACTACTACCATGTTCCGACAGATTTCGAATATGTGGGTGTGCGGACGGAACTGGGCAAAGGATGGAAGCTGGACATCAAGCCGTACACCTATAGCTATTACAACCAGCAGAACTATGCGAACCAGCCGAAGTCGGGTCCGATCAATCTTACCAATTGCGTGGATGTAAAGGGCATCCAGCCGTGCGGCGTGGATAAGCTGAACAGCTACCGCAAGTACGGCGAGACGAGCACGCTCAGCCAGGCTTCAAGATATGGTGTCTTCCGGACGGGCATGTGGTATGAGTGGGCGACGACCAGCCGCCACCAGACTCCGCAGAATCCGATAACGTTGAAGGACGACGTGCTACCTAACTTCAACGAGCAGTTTTACACCAACTCCTACCAGCCCTTTGCGGAGTATGAGTTTCATGCGACCTCGAAGCTGAGCCTTACGGGCGGCATCAAGTTCGCTCATTACAACCAGAACCTGACACAGTTTGCGGATAACGGAAAGACGATCGGCAACCTGGGCGGTCTGCCTTCCGTAAACCATACCGGCGGATATACGTCGTATCTGCCCTCGGCAGACGCGAATTACCGGTTGAAGCAAAACTGGTCGGTGTATGGACAATTTTCGACGGGAAGCATTATCCCGCCGAGCAGTGTCTTCGACGTGACCAACGCAACCGTTGCGGTTCTGCCGAAGCCGACGGCGGCGAAGACGTACCAGGGCGGGACGGTGTTGAAGCTGAAACGCGTGTCGTTCAACGCAGACGGGTATTACACACGATTTGGGAACGCCTATACCGCGCCGGCAAACCCGGATGGCGTGATCTACACCTCATCCGGCGATTCGGTGACCAAGGGCTTCGAGGGCGAAGCCAATGTCTATATCACGCGTGGCCTGAGCCTGTATGCGAATGGTACGGCGGGCAGCGCGCGTTATGTTTCGCAGAACATCACCGTGGGCACAACCACCACGGCCAATCCTAATGTGGGCAACTGGGTGGCGAACGCGCCGGCGAACACCGAGGCGATCGGGCTGACGTACCAGCAGAAGTACATCGACGCGGGCTTTTTTGAGAAGCGGGTGGGGCCGATGTGGAACGACGGGACGTTTAGCAACGGCAGCGCGGCGAACCAGGTGATCCCGATTGCGCCGTTCAACACGGACGATTTCTATGTGAACTATACCCTTCGCAACGGCGGGCGTTTGGACGGCACCAAGCTGCGGTTTACCGTAAACAATCTGCTGGACACGCGCAACATCGTCGGGGTGACGCAGGCCGTGGCGGGCGCGGTATACACGCCCACCGGCGCGGACACCCTGCTGCTGACGCCGGGCCGCAGCTTTACCATGACGGTCACGTTCGGGGTACGGCCGACGAAGCAATAGGTCGATCCGACCCGGAACTCGGCCGCGGGCGCAAGCGATGTTGCTTCGATGCCGGATCTCGAACCGGCTCATCGAATGCTGACGGGTTTGGAAGAGATGTACCGCCAGTTGGATGCAGGGAGAACAAGAGCAGGTGGAGCGGAGTAACCGTCGCGGTGCCGATCTCTGAAGCGACCTGATTGAAGCCGACGACGCGTGCGAGCACGACCACCAGGAGTTGTGATGAATGCGACCGCGGGTTTGAGCCCGATGACAATTCCAAAGCATTCCCACGCCTGACGGCCTTGACATGAACGGAGTTACCCACTACCGTATGGTTGTGGATAAGTTGGATACGATCTTTACGGCCTTATCCGATCCCACCCGCCGGGCGATGATTGAACAGCTTTCGCATGGGTCGGCCTCCGTGCATGGGTTGACGGAGCCGTTTGCGCTCTCGCAGCAGATGATTTCAAAACATATTGCCTGCCTGGTGCGGGCGCGGATCGTGATCAAGACGAAGCGTGGTCGTGAAAGCGTGTGCACGCTCAGGCCAGAGGCGATCAAGAAAGTCGGCGACTGGGCGATGAGCTATCGCCGATTCTGGGAAGAGAGCTTCGACAAGCTGGATGTGGTCCTAAATGAGATGAAGAAAGAGGAGGTTAGTGATGACAACAAACATGGGGAATGAGAGGGAGCGGATGGTGGTGACACGAGTGTTCGATGCGCCACGCGAGTTAGTTTGGAAGGCGTGGACAGACCCTCGTTACGTGATGCAGTGGTGGGGGCCGAAGGGTTTTACCGCGCCCGTTTGTAAGATCGATTTTCGAGTGGGAGGGAAGTTCCTCTGCTGCATGCGATCGCCGGAGGGGCAGGAGTTCTGGAACGGCGGCGAGTATCACGAGATCGTTCCGCACGAGAAGATCGTCTCCTCCATGTACTTTTCCGACGCGAAGGGAAACAAGGTTGAGCCCGCGCACTATGGCATCGAACATGAGGCCATAGCCGACGCGTATGACGTGGTGACGTTTGAGGATCTGGGAAACGGCCGGACGAAGCTCACCTTCATCGGCAATGAAACCATGGAGAACGCCAAGGCCAGCGGGCAGGTCGAGGGCTGGTACCAGATACTCGACAAGTTCGACGCAGTTGTTGCGGAACTGGCACAGGCGAAATAAGAACGCGAAGTATCGTCTATCGCTGCTGCGGAACCAGATATTAGCATCGAGGGACCGCATAGCCGTAAGATGAGGTCACCAGGAGACGAACATGACGGCTCTCGATTGGTCGCAATGCGATGCGGTGGAGAGCGTTCAAGGCAAGGTCGGCGGCGCGTGGGTGTTCAAGGACACGCGGATGCCGGTCGCCACCGTGTTTGAGAATCTGGAGGCTGGCCTGAGCGTGGACGAGGTGATGGAGGAGTTCTCCGTCACGCGCGAGCAGATCAATGCAGTGCTGCACTTTGCAGCATCAGCGTATTTTACGGCGCGCTCCCGGTGTTCTTGGAACTCTGGCTGGATATAAAGCCCATCGCGCCGTCTGCATCTCCGATAGCTGTAGGCCTCAAATCTGGCACTTGTATGATTCTAGTATCATCTAGGACGTGTTCACACTATCTGAGTGCTTCTACGATGAGAGCGAGGTTGAGGAA
>CAXTWP010000291.1:0-4134 GCA_964247945.1 uncultured Acidobacteriaceae bacterium
GATCTCCATGGCGCTGATCGGGGACCTTCCGGCAGCGGGATTTACACCCATGCGGTTGGGTGCGGACATCGCGGTACGCCTGAAGAAGTACATCAACGATCCAAGCGTAACGGTGACGGTGTTGACGGTTAAGCCGAAGCAGGTGTTCCTGCTGGGCGAGGTGGCGCACATCGGGCCGATTGCGATTACGCCGGAGATGACGCCGTTGCAGGCGATTGCGGCTGCCGGCGGCCTGACGCCATTCGCGAAGTCAAAGAGTATCTATATATTGCGAGGCGAACCGGGACACCAGAAGAAAATTCTTTTCAATTATAAAAAGGCCCTTAAGAGTGGGGATGAGCAGGGAGTGTCGCTTGCACCGGGCGACACGATCGTGGTGCCATGATCAAGAATCTTCCATCTTTGCTGATGGGCGGAGTCCGGTCGGGATGTGTGGGCATACTTTGCGCGGCGGCAATGGGGCAGGCGCGCCCGACAGCGTCGGGCCCCGGCTTTGCGCTGCCGACCGTCGGAGGTACGCTGCGATATTCGTTGAGCACGGCGGAGTCCCTTTCCCAAGGGATATACAACACAGGCGGTGTTGTGTCCTCAACCAGCTTCTCGGGCAACCTGGCGTTTATCACCCCCGGCGTAGTCCACCCGTTCTCCTTAATTGAAAGCGGCGGGTACATCGATGGCAATTCGGGGCAGCCATCAACGTCATTTGAAGACTTGCTGCTGTCACAAACCCTGCTTCTGCGGCGATGGAGCTACACGGCGTCAAACAATCTAAACTATTCACCGACGACTCCAACCACCGGGCTTTCCGGGGTACCGGGAGTAGGCGATATTAATGCCAATCCAGCGCCTCCCGTAGGATCTACGAACTCGGGAGAAGGTTTGGGCGTTCTCTCGGTGTACGGGCCTCGCATCAGCAACTCGACCTCTCTAGCGGCGAGCCGGCCGCTCACGGGCAGCCTGTTCTTTCAGGTGAACGGCAATTACACCATGTTGCGCTTTTTGGGGGGCACGGGAGATGCGGTCAACGGAATTGACAGCAACGTGGAGACCGGCAGCACTGGATTGGATTACCGGGTCGATGCGCGGAACCGGACAGGTGTCACCTATTCCTATAACAAGAGCAGCTTCCTGGGGCAGCAGTTCACGTTCACCACGCAAAGTGTGACAGGTTCCTACAGCCGTCAATGGACGCGAAGGCTATCTACATTTGTGTCGGGCGGACCACTCAAGCTAAGCAGTTCGGAGGCGGCGTTGAGCGGGCCTTCGGTAAACTTCACGGCGCTGGCGAGCGTAAACTATGCAGGTAAGGAGTTCACGCAAACTTTAGGCTATGTGCGGGACACGTCGACAGGGTCTGGAGTGATCGCGGGCGCGATCTCGGACTCGGTTTTTTATGGCGTCAATCGTACCTTTGGCCGGGCGCTGGGCGTGGCGGGAACCGTCGGCTACGCCCGGACGAAGAGCATACTCGTCACGCAGCCGTTCGATAGTGAAGGCGTGTCGGCGAGTGTTCAGGTTACCCGGGCGCTTTCACCGCATATCTCCGCGTTCGCGGCGTATACCCTTCAGGATCAATTACTGCAACAGGTCCCAACGGGCTCCTCAAACGCCTTCAGTGGTATTTACCAGGTGGCCAGTTTCGGGGTCACCTACTCGCCCAGCGTCCACCGACTGGGAGCGCAATAAGGAGCAACGATGCTTGGTCACCGAACACTGGAAGTAGACGATTATCTAACGATTGCAAAAAAGCGCTGGTGGATGATGCTGCTGCCGATTGCAGTCTTTGCAGCGATAGGTTTGGCGGTCACGTATTTCATCGCACCGCAGTTCCAATCGCAGACGCTGGTGTTGATTGAAGGGCAGAAGGTCTCGGACGATTATGTGAAGCCGGTCATGGCGGAGGACTTGGACAGCCGGCTGGCGTCGATGAAGGAGCAGATCATGAGCCGGTCGCGGATCTTGCCCATCATCGAAAAGTATAACCTGTATGGCACCAACCACATGAGCATGGACGACCGGATCGATGTGGTGCGCAAAAGCATCTCGATCAAGCCGCTGCGCTCGGATATTGCGCAGACCAGGGGTTTGCCCGGATTTTCGATCTCGTTTACCGCGGGGGACGCGCATACGGCGCAATTGGTGTGCGGAGAGATCACGTCGCTGTTTGTAAGCGAGAACCTGCGGTCGCGGGAGGCCTCCGCGGAGGGGACGACGGAGTTTCTGAAAGGCCAGCTCGTGGACGCGAAGCGGACGCTGGACGATCAAGACGCGAAGCTGGCGGACTTTCAACGGAAGTACATCGGCAAGCTGCCGGGGGAAGGCTCGCCCAACGTGAATATGCTGACGAGCCTGAACACCCAGTTGGAGGCGGCGACGCAGCAGCTCTCGCGCATGGAGCAGGACAAGAGCTATATGGATGCAATCCTGACGCAGCAGCTTCAGAACCCGGCGGCGCAGATGGTCGCGGGCGCGGGCGGGGGCATGGTGGCGGCAGGACCGACGGCGCTGCAAGCGCACCAGGCAGAGCTCGAGACGCTGACCGCGCAGGAGGCCGATCTCAGTGCCCACTATACGGCCGACTACCCCGATGTGATCGCGGTACGGCGCAAGATCGGTGAATTGAAGAAGCAGATCGCCCAGGAAACATCCGCGGCCACTGTTTCCTCGGGACCGGGCGCAAGCACGACCGCACCGTCGAAGCGGGAATCGATGGGGGTGCAGCAGCTGCGGGCACAGATCAAGGCGATGGATATAGGCATTCAGGCCAAGCGCGCCGAGCAGGCGCAAATTCAGGGAAATGTGCGGTTGTATCAGGACCGGATTGCGTCCAGTCCGATGGTGGAGGAGCAGTATAAGCAGCTGACCCGCGACTATCAGACGGCGCAGACCTTCTACGATACGCTGCTGGGAAAGATGAATCAGTCGAAGATGGCGACCGATCTTGAAAAGCGCCAACAGGGAGAGCAGTTCCGCATTATGGATGAGCCGAACCTGCCGGACGGCCCCACCTTCCCGAAGCGGGGAGTGTTTGTGGGCGCAGGGGCGATGCTGGGGTTGGTGCTGGGATTACTGTGCGTCGCCCTGCTGGAGTACAAAGATACGGCGCTCCGCAACGAGAAGGATGTCTATGCCTTTACGCGGCTGCCGACCTTGGCGGTGATCGCTTACTCAGGAGAGGTGACCGTGGCGAGCGCGCGGACAAAGGAACCATTAAGCTGGAAAGATCGGGCAGCGAAGCTACTAAGCCGAAGAAGGCGTAAAGAAACATTGGTCCCCGCACGGGGCTGAAGGACGACAGCCCTATGTACAAGAATTTTTACAAGCTGCACAGCACTCCGTTTGGAAATAGCCCGGACCCGCGGTTTCTCTACCTCATGCCGCAGACGCGCGAGGCATTGGCGGGGCTGCGATACGGAATCTCCGAGCGGAAGGGATTTCTGGTGCTGACGGGGGAGGTAGGAACGGGTAAAACGACGCTGCTGCGGCATGTGCTGGGTTCCTTTGAAGGTCATATCCATAGCTCGTTCGTCTTCAACCCGCGACTGGAGACGCTTGACCTGCTGGAGTTTGTGCTGAGCGATTTCGGGCTGGTTCCGGAGACGCGAACGAAGTCGGGAATGCTGCTGCAACTGAATCGATGGCTGATCGACTGCTACCGGCGGCAGGAGACGTGCGTGATTGTAGTCGACGAGGCGCAGAACCTCACACTCGAGATGCTGGAGGAGGTGCGTCTGCTGACCAACCTGGAGACTTCATCGGAGAAGCTGGTGCAGATCATCCTATCCGGGCAACCGGAGCTGGAGCAGACGCTGCGCCAGGCGGCGGTGAGGCAACTGAGACAAAGAATCTTTTTATGGTGCCGAACCCAGCCGTTGACGGCCGAGCAAACCTTGGCGTACATCACGCAGCGGCTACAAATCGCGGGCACGGCGGAGATGATCTTTCCCCCGGAGGCGGTGACGCTGATCCATCGGGCGAGCGAAGGCATACCGCGGCTCATCAACTTGATATGCGAGAACGCCCTGATCTTTGGGTATGTGGACCAACTGCGACAGATTCCCCCAGATCTCATAACGGCGGTGGTGAGAGATCTGGATCTCGAAACTCAGCCACTTCCCGCATTTTCTCCGGCTG
>CAXTWP010000292.1:0-4115 GCA_964247945.1 uncultured Acidobacteriaceae bacterium
TGAGGAATAAAGGGTAAAGGATTTTGCCATCCACCAAGGAGTCTAACCGATGATCACCGATAAGGCTCTTCTTTTACTTGCCGCGTTAGCGCCGACCGCCATGTCGCTGATCGGCATCATCTTCGCCAAGGCGAACTTAAAAGAGTTTATGGCCGAGGTTCGGCGCCAGCAAGAGGAGATGGCGAGAAAACTAGATGATGTAATGGCGGCGGGACACAGGGGCGCGCCGGAGATCATGCGCCAGATGACCACGTTACACGAGTGGGTCGCGGTGGTTGAAGCAAAGCAAGGGCGATGAGCCATCGATAACTCCCACATTCGTCTTCATGAGAGGCCATGGCTAACGCGCTAAATTGGAGTACGGCCGCGCGGATCGCCGCGCGCGAGATGCGCGCTTCGCGCGGCAAGTTCGCCTTCGTCGTACTCTCCGTGGCGATCGGCGTGGCGGCGCTGACCGGCGTTCGCGGCTTCTCGGCCAGCTTTCGCGGCACCCTGCTGACCCGCGCCCGAAGCATTATGGCCGGCGATCTCGCCGCGCGGATGTTCCAGCAGCCCACCGAACTCCAGTCCAAGGGGCTCGCCACCATCGCAGCCGAAGGTGTACAGATGACCCCTGTCACCGAGTTGCTCTCCATGGCGAGCGCACCCGTCGCGATGGACCCGCTGCTGATCTCGTTGAAAGCCGTCGATCCGGCACTCTACCCCTTCTACGGTACCGTGGAGTTGCAACCCGCCGGACGGCTCGCCGACGTGCTGACGCCTGAGACCGTCGTCGTCGCCGACGACCTGCTGATTCGCCTGCACTTAAGGGTAGGTGACGGCCTCAAGATCGGCTCCAAGGTCTTTCGCATCGCCTCCGTGGTAACGAACGAGCCGGATCGGCTCTCCGGCAGCTTCGCCAGCGGCCCGCGGGTTCTCATCACGCGCGAGGGTCTCCAGACAGCCGGCCTGCTCGCCCCCGGAAGCCGCGCCGGACAGCGCTATCTGTTCAAGGTTCCCGCGCCGCGCGGCGGCTCCGGCATCTCCGAGAGCAAGGTCGCCGGGCTGAAGGCGCGCCTGGAGGCGCTGCTGCCCGAGGCTCAGGTGACCGACTACCGCGAGACCAACCCGGCCCTGACGCAGGGCCTCGATCGCGCCACCAGCCTCCTGTCGTTGATGTCGCTCGTCGCGCTGGTTCTGGGAGCCGTCGGCGTTGCCATGGCCATGCGCGCGCACCTGGCCCAGCGGCTCGACACCATCGCCATCATGAAATCGCTGGGCGCAAGCTCCGGCCAGATCGTCAAGATTTATCTGCTGCAAACTCTGCTGCTCGGCCTGCTCGGCGGCCTTCTGGGCGTCGCTCTGGGCGTCGCGGTACAGCTGACCCTGCCCAAATTGTTGGCCAGGTTGATCAACGTAGAGACCACGCTTCACCTCCAGTGGAGCGCGGTTGCAACCGGCCTCGCGGCGGGGGTGTTGACGACGCTGCTGTTTACGCTTCCGCCGCTGCTCGATATCCGCGGCATAAGGCCGATTTTGATCCTGCGCCGAGCGATGGATGAAGAGGAAAGCTCGGTTCCATCTCTGCTGTTCAAAAAAGCTTGGTCTTACCGCTACTTTTTTGTCGCTTACTTGGCAATTAGTGCCTTTATTGCATGGGTTCGTTCGCATGTATATCACGCATCACCCACTACGACGATCATCGACGAATTAGGAATAGCTGCCGTTATCGTGTTGCTCTTCAGTCTCATTGATCTTCAGACTCGTAAGCGTATATTCCGGCAGCCTATGCAGATCGGAGCATTCGCGCTCATCCTTGGTGGCCTCGCCGTAGTCGGCGAAGTGTTTTCGCTGGGCCTAGTGGCCGTGCTCGGTGTATTGCTGGCGGCATCGGCAGCCGTGCTCGCCGGCTTGCGTTATTTTCTCTCAAAAACCCGCCTTCGTCTGCCCTCTTCCTTGCGGCATGGCCTTGCGAACCTATATCGCCCGGGGAACCCTTCAGCCGCGTTGCTGGCTGCGCTTGGCTTAGGCGTTATGCAGATCATGACCGTCTACCTGATGCAGCAGGCGGTCGTGCGCGAGCTGCACGTCTCCTCAGCGCCCAACCTGCCCAACGTCTTCCTGATCGACATCACCGACGCCGAGATCGACGGCGTCCGCGCCCTGCTGCGCGCGCAGCCCTACGTCAAACCCGACATGGAGATGCTTCCCGTCGTCGCCTCGCGCATCGAGGCGATCAACAATACCCCCGCCGCGCAGGTCAAGCTCAAGAACTTCCCCAAGCGGATGCTTCAGTCGATCAATCTGACCTGGTCGCAGACGATGCCGCCCGGGACGACGATGGTCAAAGGCAAGTGGTGGGCCGCGGGCGACAGGACGCCGCAGGTGGCCATCGGACAGCGCATGTCGGAGCGGCTCGGCGCGCCGCTCGGGGCCAAGATCACCTTTGCGGCGGGCGACACCCAGTTCGTCGCGACCGTCTCGTCCATCATCAAGTCCGACGGCCAGCACGCCTACTCGCGCGCGGAGTTCATCCTGCCCAAAGCCACGCTCGCCGGGCTGCCGGAGGTCTGGTACGGCGGCATCCACGCCAACCCCGACCACGTGGGCGAGGTGCAGCGAGCGCTCTACGCGGCGTACCCGAGCGTCACCGTCATCAACGTCGCGCAGGCGCTCGAAACCGTTCGCCAGGTGGTCGTGCAGATCACCTATGTGATCCAGTTCCTCGCGGCATTCTCGATCTTCGCCGGGATCGTCATCCTCGCCAGCAGCATCGCGGGCACGCGCTACCGGCGGGTGCGCGAGGTCGTGGTCCTCAAGACGCTTGGGGCCACACGCGGACGCATCGCTACGATCTTCTCCATCGAGTTTGCCGTGCTGGGGCTGGTGGCGGGCCTAGTCGGCGTCGTCTTCGCCAACGTGATTGCCGGTGTGCTGCTGCACCGGTTAGAGGTGGTGTACCGTGTGCAATGGGTATGGGAGGCGGTAGCACTGTTGGGAACAGGTTTGCTGACCGTAGGGACAGGATGGATCGCGAGCCATCGCATTCTGGGCGCGCGGCCGCTCGAGGTTCTTCGCGAGGAGTAGAAGCTCATAACACCGACTGCCGCCGAACGCAGGTTACGGAAGCATCTTCTGCGGGAGCTTACCCGCGCCGCCCATTCCTTCACCCGTTACACTGATAGCAGTATCATGTTGGGAAGGAAGCAGATGCGTATTCTCGTTTTGGGCCATGGCAAGACAGGCAAACTCGTCGCGGAGGTGGCCGCCGAGCATGGGCACAGCGTCGATGTACTTGATGCTAAGGAAAATAAAGATGCTGCCGCGCTGACCCCGCCCTTCGTAGCGGGCTTCGACGTGGTCATCGACTTTACCGCGCCCGCTGCCGCGCTGCAAAATATGCGTGCCTGTCTCGCTACGGGCGCGAAGATGATCGTAGGCACCACCGGCTGGTACGACCGTCTGGGTGATATGCGCGGTCTGGCCGAACGTCGCGGTGGCACCCTCCTCTACGGCACCAACTTTTCCATCTCGGTGCAGGTCATGCTCCAGCTGGCCGCCGCCATGAGCGCCAGTCTCAAGCACTCCGGATACGAGTTTCGTATCACGGAGACCCATCACGCTACCAAACTCGACGCGCCTTCCGGCACTGCTCTCAGCCTAGGCGAGATGGTCGGTGGCTCGTCCCACAACATCCCGATTGAATCCGTCCGCGAGGGCGAGAGCATGGGTCTCCACGTAGTCGAAGCATCCAGTGCCGCCGATAAGCTCGTACTCATGCATGAGTCCTTTTCCCGACGCGGCTTTGCCGAAGGCGCGGTGCGCGCCGCCGAGTGGCTGGTGACCCAAAAGACCGGCAGCTATGACTTTCGCGACATCTATACCCAGGTCTAACACTTAGTTCCAAAAGGGGCCCGTTTGAAATTGCAGACGATGCGAATGCTTCTTCCATTGCTATGTTTGTCCACGAGCCTGGCCGCGAATGCGGCGGATACCACGCCGGAAGCCGCCTCCCGCGTGTTGGTAACACCCTGCCCGGATGCAAAACCGGTCGTGCTCGCCTTTTTCACGGAGCGCGGGTTTACGCAGGCAGCGGAACACAGCTGTACGGACTGCTTCGAGCTCAAGGCCGATGC
>CAXTWP010000293.1:0-1053 GCA_964247945.1 uncultured Acidobacteriaceae bacterium
TGCCTATGTGGTGGTCGGCGGGGGGACGGAGGCGAGCTGTTTTGCCATGGTGGATGGGAGCGCGGAGGGCGGGCAGACGCCGGTGACGGTCCTATGGAATGGAGCGCGGGCGCGCCGGCTGGACGCTACCTTTACCGTGGCGGGGACGGACGATATTCATCGCATGGTCGCAGCCTTTCGCGGAGGGCGGTGCTTGCTGTTTGAGACTTCAGTGATCCGGCGGAGCGCGGAGACGGTGGCGCGGCCTCTGCCGGAGGCGCGATGGCGGGCGATCCGTGGGGAGTTCGACGGGGTGCTGGGGTCAGTGAGGATAACGGTGGGTGCGGCGAGGCGATGAACGATCTAAGCTGATTGGCTGATGATGTGGCCGAAATACAATTCGCGTTGGGAATGATAAACAAGAAGGGCGAGTGCAGCAGCAAGAACAACAGCAGATTTCCTTCGGGAATGACAAATAAAAAGGGCAAGGGCAGATTGCCCGCGGATCAGCGCTTTGCGCGGTTTGGCGTAGTTGCGGCGGCGGTAGCGGAGGTTTGGGCCATGGCCGCGTCGATGGCCTGGTAGAGGTAGTTGATGTCGGTGACCTGTATCCAGGACTTGGGGGTGACGACGAAGATGGTGGGGGTCTGGGTGAGGCCGATGCGTTCACCGAGGGTGTAGTCGGATTTGACCTCCTGGGCAAAGAGGCCGGAGGGGTCCATGACGAAGGGCATGGCTCGGCCGTGAGACTGGAAGTACTTCTGGGTGAAGGCCTGGAGGTCGTCCTTGCCGGCGATGGAGTTCTGGTTGGCGAAGACGGCGCGGCGGAACTCCTCGGCGGCCTGCGGGGAGATTTTGTCCTGGATGTAGCGCGCGGTGACGGCGGCGTCGAAGCTCCAGATGTGCATCTGGAGGGGGAAGTCATGCCGGACCAAGGGGATGTGGTAACGGTCTACGGCCGAGTGTACGAGGGGGAAGGCGTGGGCGCAGGCGGGGCACTCGAGGTCTTCGAACTCGTAGATGGCGACCTTGGCACCCGGGGGCGGCTTGACCATGGAGGTGTCGCGGAAGTTG
>CAXTWP010000293.1:1063-4115 GCA_964247945.1 uncultured Acidobacteriaceae bacterium
GCGGGGTCGGTGACGTTGGTGGCGGTTGTGGGCGGGCGCGATGCCTGGGCGCGAGGGGCGGCTGTGGAAGGGGCGAGCAGGTCGGTGAGCTCTAGGGCGGAGAGGGCGAGGCGGTTCATGGGTGTCTGACGCATGGCATTATCCTTTTGTATTCTAGCGGAACTGCGTGAGGAGCCAGGCGTGAGCGCTCCTGACATATTTCGCAACCTCGTGAGCGGCGGGGCACTCTAAAGAATGCAATGAAGGATTGTTTGACAAAGAGAGGCGCGGCGAACTGGCTGCCTACGGTGTCGTTTGCCTGCTGTGTGCTGCCGTGGGTGGGGGCGTTGGGGCAAGATGCGTCGCAGCTGCCGTCTGCCCCGATGCCGGCGGCTTCCTCCGCGCAGACGCTGAGGTTGGAGGGCGGCGTGGTGGTGGAGCGGGCGTCCGCTGGAGCGATGCCGCTGACGATTGACCAGGCGATCACGCTTGGGCTGCTGCACAATCTACAGGTTGAGCTGGGGCGGCAGAACGAGCTGCGCGTGAAGGGCGAGGTGCTGACGGTCGAGAACGCATTGCTGCCGAGCCTGACGGCGCAGGGGTCGCAGGCAGCGAAGGAGATTAACTTGGCGGCGCTGGGCTTCAAGCCGCAGCTGCTGACGGCGTTTGGGATCAAGAACTTCAACCCGATCGTGAAGGTCGACGTGACCACCGCGCAGATCAATCTGAGCCAGCAGCTGTTCAACGTGCCGGCTTATTATCTTTACCTGTCGGCGCAGAAGGCGGTGGGCGCGGCGGCGTTTGCGACACTGAACACGCGCGGCGGGATCGTGCTTGAGACAGGGACCTACTACCTGCGGGCGCTGGCGGATGCGTCGCAGATCGCGAACGCGCAGGCGCTGCTGAAGGCGGACGCGGTGGTGCTACAGCAGGCGGTGGACTCGCATGACGCGGGGGTGGGGAGCAACCTGGATGTGCTGCGCGCGCGGGTGCAGCTCCAGCAGCAGCAGCAGGTGCTGATCAGCGCCGAGAATACGTTTGCCAAGGACAAGATTGCTTTGAACCGGGTGATCGGGTTGCCGGCGGAGCAGGAGTTGAACTTGACTGACCCGGTGCCGTACGAGGAGATGACGGCGCTCTCGCTGCCGGAGACGCGGGAGCTGGCGTACACGCGCCGCAAGGATTACCTGCAGCTGCTGGCGGAACTGGAGGTGGCGGAGCGTTCACAGAAGGCGGTGAAGTACGAATACGCGCCGACGGTGTCGCTGGGTGGATTTTACGGGGTGATCGGGGAGACGTTCGGGTCGTACCACGGCGACTTTGTGGCGCAGGGCGAGGTGAGCATCCCGATCTTCCACGAGGCGGAGTTTCGCGGCGAGCGCGAGGTGGCGGCGTCGCAGACGGTGGCGCTGCGGCAGCAGATTGCTAGCCTGCGGGAAACGATCGACGAGCAGCTGCGGGACGCAATGCTGGATGTGCAGTCGGACCATGATCTGGTGAAGGTGGCGCGCAGCAACGTGGCGCTTTCACGGCAGGCGCTGGACGACGCGACGGAACGCTTCAAGGCTGGGGTGGACGACAACCTGCCGGTGGTGCAGGCGCAGGCGACGCTGGCCGGGGCGGAGACGCGGCTGGTGCAGACGCTGTATCAATACAACACGGCCAAGCTGCAGCTGGCGCGGAACACAGGCGTGGTGGAGACGCGGTACCGGGATTATCTGGGGCGGTAGGCGCTCACTCACGAGAGGCGCTTTTCTGAAGATTGGGTCAATACTTTGAGGTGAAAAGCGGCTTATCATTCCAGATATGGATGCGGCGAAGCCAAACCCCAAGCATCTGGCGCTCTGGTCGCTTGCCGGGTCGGCCCTGGCAGCGAGCGCGTTCTTTACGACCATGCTGCCTTATGCTTCATTCGATCACATGCAGCTGATTGTGTTCCTGGTACCGAGCGCGGCTGGGACGGCGCTCTGGACGCTTGCGGAGCGACGCCTGAAGCGGCGCTACCGGGCGGGCGTATGGAGTGAGGAAGAACTTGCGCCCACGCGCGCCATGCTTTCGCATCCGGCGATGCTATGGGCGACGATTTCGCTGTTCGCCGTCGGCTTGGCGGTTGCTGTATTTTCCAGGCATCACGCCACACTTTTCTACATCACAACGGTGCCGATGAGTGCCCTGTCCAGCATGAGGATGGCTCTTGCGCCTCCGAAGCAGAGCAAGGGCGGGTTGATCGATTGGAAGAACTTCAAACCGATCCGGTCGGACCATTGGGGTGAGCCGGTGCGGCATGGGAGCGATTCCGCGCTGCCGTTGTAGAAAGATTGCCGGGCCACGCCGGGTGGAAGTGTGAAAGCATGGAAGCATGGCTGAGGGCAGCAGTACCATGGCAACGCCGGAGCTTGCGGCCGGCGTCGCCTTTCGATCGCGCGACTTCCGGCTGTATCAGACCGCTCGGCTGCTGGTGATTCTGGGCGCGGAGGCGCAATCGGTGGCGGTGGCGTGGCAGGTGTACCAGATCACGCACTCGGCGCTCGATCTCGGCTATACCGGGCTGGCGCTGTTCCTTCCGGGGCTTTTCTGCGTATTGCCTGCGGGGCATGCGGCGGACCGGTACGACCGGCGAGGAATTATTCTAGGGTGCTACGCGGTGCAGTTCGTCTGCACGGCGGCGCTGCTGTGGTTTGCGCTGCATGGGACGGGCGGCGGAGGGCATCGTATCTGGCCGATCTACGCGGTGCTGATCGGGATCGGGATGGGACGGGCGTTCAGCGGGCCGGCGTCATCGGCGCTGCTGCCGAGCCTGGTGCCGAAGGAACACTTCGTGAACGCGGTGACGTGGGGGGCGACCATCTTTCAGATCGCCAACATTCTCGGTCCGGCGGTGGGCGGGCTGCTGTTTACGCTGCAGTTTACGGGTGCGCTGCGGGCGTGGACCGGGGCCGGCGTGGTGTACAGCTTCACGCTGGTCATGCTGGCGGGGTTCCTGGTGATGATCGGGCTGATCCGCGCACGGGGAACGATGGCCGAGAAGAAAGCCTTCGATGTGCGCACCATGCTCGCAGGGCTTGAGTATGTG
>CAXTWP010000294.1:0-3498 GCA_964247945.1 uncultured Acidobacteriaceae bacterium
CTGCGTTTCCGGCTCCGGAGCTTCCAGCGTTGATGAGTTGACCGTTGTCGGTGTTGCGGGCGGTGATGACGCCGGCGAAGGGCGCGGTAATGCGCTCAAAGGATTGCAGATCTTTTAGGCGCTGCACGTTGGCCTCGGCGGAGCGCACCATCGTCTGCCGAGCGCGGGCGTCGGCGGCGAGGTTTTCGGCGTCCTGTCGCGCGACGGAGTTCGTCTTCAGCAACTCCTCGTAGCGGGCGGAGTTGGTCTGCGCTATCTGGAGGTTCGACTGGGCGGTGGCGAGGTCTTCCTTGCCTTGCTGGAGCTGCTGGTCGACCTCGGGCGTCTCGATCGTCGCCATCAGCTGCCCCTTCTTCCACATACCACTGCTTCAGGTAGCCGTTGGTGCGCGCGTAAATGGGTGCGTCGCGAAAGGCCTGAATGTTGCCGGGAAGGACGATCTCCTGCGCGGGCGCGCCTTGCTCCGGCACAATGGCCAGCACCTCGGGAACGGCAAGAGCGTGCGTGTCTTGGGTGAGGCGCTTTTGCGCGTGCATGCGGGTGAGGATGCCGTTTGCTCCCAGGATGATGGCAAGACAGAGCGCAATCAGAAGGAACACCCCGATGGCGCGCTTGGATACAGCCGGCGGGACCTCGCGCAGCGGCGGGGTGCCGTGATGGACTTCCGTGCTCATGACGTTTGCTCCACAAGGTGGTGGGTGAGAGAGGCGTCTGCCGGCCGCTTTTGCACGGGCGGGGCCATCCGGTCGTTGCGGTGCAGCAGGCTGAAAAAAACCGGTACAAAGGTCAGCGTGGCGACCGTTGCCAGCAGCAGGCCGCCGATGACGGCGCGGCCCAGGGGAGCGTTCTGCTCGCCGCCCTCGCCGAGGCCAAGCGCCATGGGCACCATGCCGATGATCATGGCCAAGGCGGTCATCAGCACGGGCCGGAAGCGGGTAAAGCCGGCGGAGAGCGCGGCTTCCACGGCGTTCATCCCTTCAGCCATCTGCTCCTGCGCGAAGCTGACCACCAGAATGCTGTTTGCCGTGGCCACCCCCATGCACATGATGGAGCCGGTGAGCGCGGGCACGCTGATACGCGTGTGCGTGAGGAACAACAGCCAGACGATGCCGCAGAGCGCGGCAGGAAGTGCGGCGATGATGATGAAGGGATCGAGCCACGACTGGAAGTTGACGACGATAAGCAGGTAGACAAGCACGATCGAGAAAAAGAGACCGCCCACCAGACCGACAAAGGAGTCGCGCATGGTCTGGATCTGACCGCGCACGACCACCTGCGAGCCGCGCGGCACCGACTTTGCATTGTCCGCGACGATCTTGTCGATCTGGCCGGCCACGCTGCCGAGGTCGGTGTTTTCGACCGAGCCGAAGATGTCGATTACTGGCTGGACGTTGTAGTGGCTGGAGGTCGCCTGCTCAGTTCCGCGCTGGATACTGGCCAGGTTCCCGAGGATCTGGGGCGGCGCTCCGGCGGGGCCGCTGACGGGGATGTTGCGCAGGTCCTGCAACGTCTCCATGTCATACTGCGGCTCTTGGATGGCGATGTTGTAGCTGACGCCGTTCTGCGGGTTCAGCCAATAGGTGGGCGTCGTCTGGAAGCTTCCGCTTAAGGAGACCAGCAGATTGCCCGCCACGTCGCGCTGGGAGTAGCCGACCTGCTGGGCTTCGGTGCGGTCGACGGCGACGGTCAGGCGCGGCGCGTCGAAGGGCTGCTGGATGCGGAGGTCGGTTGTCCCGGAGACCTGCCGGATCTGCGCCAGCAGTTTCTCGGCATACTCATGGTCTGCCTGGATATTGTTTCCGATGACCTGCACATCGAGCGGCGCGGGCAGGCCGAAGTTCAGGATCTGGCTGACAATATCGGTGGGCAGATAGTAGAAGGTTGTCCCGGGAAAGCGCGCCAACAGGCGGCGGCGCAGTTCTTGCATGTATGGCGCAGTCGGGTGGTGCGTCTCATTCAAGGAGACGAGGATGTCGGCGTCACCCGCCCCGATGGGTGCTGAGTTGCTGTAGGAAAGATTCAAGCCGCTGTAGGGCAGGCCGATGTTGTCGATGATGGTGACTAGCTCGGACTTTGGCACCAGTTCCCGAATAGTCTGGTCGATCTGGTCGCAGAGCATGGCCGTCTGCTCGATGCGGGTTCCTGTCTGCGCGCGAACGTGCAGCTTGAACTGTCCGCTGTCAACGGTGGGGAAGAAGTCCTGCCCGAGCCACGGATAAAGCAGAGCCATCGAGATCACGCAGAAGCCGAAGAAGCACAGCAGGAAGGCGACGCGGTTTTCGACGCAGACCGCGAGGAAGCCGTGGTAGGCCGAGCGCAGCCGCTCAAAGTTGCGTTCGAATACTCGCTGAAACACAAGAAAAGGGTTACGGCTGGTCTTCTTGGCCTTGTCCGCTGTAAGGGAGTGCGGTTGTAACAGGTACTTTGCCATCGTCGGAACGATGGTCCGGGAGAGGAAATACGACGCCAGCATAGCAAAGACGACTGCCTCCGCCAGCGGGACGAACAGGTAGCGAGCCACGCCCGTCAGGAAGAACATCGGCACGAAGACGATGCAGATGGATAAGGTGGAGACGAATGCCGGGATGGCGATCTGAGCCGCGCCGTCAAGAATGGCGTGTTCCGTCTCTTTACCAAGTTCGAGGTTGCGGTTGATGTTCTCGATCTCGACGGTCGCATCGTCCACCAGGATGCCGACCGCGAGCGCCAGGCCCCCAAGCGTCATGATGTTGATCGTCTCGCCCAAAGCGCTCATGGTGATGATGGAGACGAGGATCGAGAGCGGGATGGAGACAGCGATGATGATGGTGCTCCGCCAGCTCCCGAGAAAGACGAGGATCATGATGGCGGTCAGGCAGGCGGCTATGATCGCTTCACGGACGACTCCCTCGATCGCTCCGCGCACGAAGACCGATTGGGCGGCCAGCGGCGTGATCCGCAACTGCGGCGGCAGCGAGGCGGCAAGCTGGGGCAGGCGCTGGCGGATGCGGGCGATGATGTCGAGCGTCGAGACGCTGCCGGATTTCTGAATTGTGACCAGCGCGGAGCGCTGCCCGTCCACGCGGACGATATTGGTCTGCGGCGGAAAGCCGTCGCGTACGTGGCTGACATCGTGGACGTAGATAGTGGCGCCGTTGACGGTCTTAATCGGCAGGTCGTTCAGCTCCTGGATGGTGCTCGGGCTGCTGTTAGTCTCCACCTGATACTCAAATGCGCCGACCTTGGCCGTACCCGCAGGCAGGATGATGTTCTGCGCGCTGAACGCATTGACCACATCCGTCGGCGACAGCCCTTTAGCTTGCAGCGCAGCGTTGTCGATGTCCACCTGCACCTGCCGCTGCTTGCCGCCATAGGGAAAGGGAATGGACGCGCCCTGCACCGTCGCGAGCTGGGTGCGGATGAAGTTGGTTCCGATGTCGTTGAACTGCTGCTCAGAGATGCCCTGGCCGGAGAGTGAAAGCTGGAGCACGGGAACACTTGACGCGCTATAGGTGATAA
>CAXTWP010000294.1:3508-4094 GCA_964247945.1 uncultured Acidobacteriaceae bacterium
GTGATAACCAGCGGCGGCTGGGTCCCGGGAGGAAGCTGCCGCAGCGCCGCCTGAGCCGTGGCGGTGATCTGTGCGACGGATGAGGCGAGATTAGCCCCTGGCTGCAGGTAGACCTTGACGACGGCGATCCCGCTGAGCGACTGCGACTCAATGTGTTCGATGTCGTTGACGGTGGTCGTCATGTTGCGCTCGAACGGCGTAACGACGCGGTAGGCGATCTCCTGCGGCGAGAGGCCGGTGTAGTTCCAGATAATCGAAACTACAGGAATATTGATGTTGGGGAAGATGTCGGTCGGCGTGCGCAGAATGACGATCGGCCCCAGAATCAGGAGCAGCAGCGACAGCACAACGAACGTGTAAGGCCTGCTCAGGGCAAGCCGGACGATCCACATGAAGCTTCTCCCCGCGTCCTCTTAGTATGACAGCAAGGCCCCCTTTTCGTCGTGTTGCGGGCCGGTCTACCACGCATGATAGAAGCCCTCGCGCTTTTGGAGATCACCCCCAGTCGCAAAGAGGGCAGACAGCCTTTCCCGAGTGAGCAGCGTCTCCTTGAGCCCGTCCGCGACGATTCGACCTTCGCGCATCA
>CAXTWP010000295.1:0-3825 GCA_964247945.1 uncultured Acidobacteriaceae bacterium
CCATGCCGCCGTAGGTGTCGACGATGATCTTGCGCCCGGTCAGTCCGGTGTCGCCCATCGGTCCGCCGACCACGAAGCGCCCGGTCGGATTGATGTGGTACTTGGTGTCCTGATCGAGCAGCTTAGCCGGGATTACTGCCTGGATGACGTGCTTCAGGATGTCCGCGCGCAGTTCCGTGTTGCCGACCGTCTCCGCGTGCTGGGTCGAGATCACGACCGCGTCCACACGCACCGGTTTGTTGTCGTGGTCGTACTCGACCGTCACCTGGGTCTTACCGTCCGGCCGCAGGTAGCTCATGATGCCGCTCTTACGTACTTCGCTGAGCCGCTGCGCCAGCCGGTGGGCCAGCGAGATCGGCGTCGGCATCAGCTCCGGCGTCTCATTGGTGGCGTAGCCGAACATCATGCCCTGGTCGCCCGCGCCGCCCGTGTCGACGCCCATGGCGATGTCGCCCGACTGCTTGTTGATCGTCGAGATGACGGCGCATGTGTTTGAGTCGAAGCCGTACAGCGCGTTATCGTAGCCAATCGCCGAAACCGTGCCGCGGACGATGCTCTGGAAGTCGACATAGGCCTTGGTCGTGATCTCGCCGGCGATGACCACCAGACCAGTGCAGGTCAGCGTCTCGCAGGCCACGCGGCTGTAGGGGTCCTGCTCCAGGCAGGCGTCCAAAATCGCGTCCGAGATCTGGTCGGCAATCTTGTCGGGATGTCCTTCGGTTACAGACTCACTGGTAAAGAGAAACTTGTCGCGTGTCGCCAAAACTGCTCCTTATCGTTCGTTGCCGTCACTTGGCCGGCCAAACGTCAAGCGTCCATTCTAACTGTCGTCCCCGGCCGCCGCAAAGCGCAGCGTGGATACAGGCCCCGCGAGTGTGACGGTCGGCGCAAGCCGGTCCCGCAGCACATACCGCCAGGACAACCAGCCGCAGAGCAACAGCCCCAGGAGCATCAGCACCACACCGAACCAGCGTAAGCCAGTCGGTGGCCCGCTCCGCACCCGGTTACGCTGGACGTTCTCGGCAAACTCGACCCAGTCCTGCTCTTCCAACGGCGTCGCCCCGGTCTCGCGCAGCATCGATCCATATCGTTCCAGCCAGGGGGTCTCGTCCAGTCCGATCGCCGCAAGATAGCTCCGCAGGATAGCCTTCCGGAAGACTCCCCCGGGAAGCTCCTCGAACCGGCCTTCTTCGAGCGCCAGAACGTGCCGCAGCGAGACCTTGGTGGCCGCGCAGACCGCGTCGACCGATATACCCCGGTCTTCCCGCTCTCGCCGCAACTCTTGCCCGAACTGGCTCATGTCCCCGCCGTGCGCTTGGGTGCTGCCACTATAAAGGATAGATGGCGCTCTCCGGCCGCGTCAAAGCCCGGAGCCATACCTGCGCGGCCCCCCTTGCTTTCACGCGGTGCCCCCATTTGGAAGCCGCTGCAGGCACTCTCCCCATACACTGGTACTCAGATGAACAAACTTGTCGTCGGAAACCTCGTCCACCGTCCCCTGCGCTCCCTCATCAGCGTCTTCGCGGTCGCTATCGAAGTCATTATGATCCTGTCGATCACGGCCATCCTGATGGGCAAGCTCAACGGCTTCAAGACCCGTCAGAACGGCATCGGCATGGACATGCTGGTACGGCCCAGCACCACCAACAACTTCGTCGGCATGAGCCCCGCCGGTGCGTCCATCAAGGTCGCCGAGGTCCTCAACCGCATCCCCCACATCGCCGTCGCCGCGCCGGTCAACATCCAGATCACCGGAACGCTCGACAGCATCTACGGCATCGACTTCAAGAGCTTCAACGGCCTGCTGCCCTTCGTCTTCCTCTCGGGTGGCCCCTTCCAAGGTCCCGACGACGTGATCGTGGACGATTACGCCGGCACCGGTAAAAAGGTTGGTGACACCATCGAGATCCTGAAGCACCCGTTCCGCATCTGCGGCATCGTCCAGCACGGACGCGGCGGCCGCAAGTTCATGCCCATCGACACCATGGGGCAGCTGACCGGCACCGAAGGCAAGGCCACCGCCTTCTACATTCGCACCGAGGATCCGCCGAAGTTCGAGGATGCGGTCAAGCAATCCATTCGCGACACGCCCGGCATGCAGACTTACGACGTTAAGACAACCGAGGAGTGGCTCTCGGTTATGACTCCCGCTACGCTGCCCGGCTTCAACATCGGCCTGGAGGTCGTCGTCGGCATCGCCGCCGTCATCGGCTTCATGGTCATCTTCCAGTCGATGTACACGGCCGTGATGGAGCGCACCCGCGAGATCGGCATCCTCAAGTCGATGGGCGCCTCCCGTTCCTACATCGTCGCCGTCGTGCTCTCGGAGTCGGGCCTGCTCGCCGCCACCGGCGTCGTCGTGGGCGTGGCGGTCAGCTTCGTTCTCAGCGGTATCCTCAACAACAGGTTTCCTACCTTAGACTTCGTCATCAACATTCCCTACGTCTGGCGCGCCATTGCGATCGCGCTCTGCGGCGCTTTGCTCGGCGCGTTCTATCCCGCGCTCAAAGCCGCGCGCAAGGACCCTATCGACGCGCTCTCCTACGAGTAGCCGGTCAACAATCAGCGCCCAAGCGCCGCCGCACTCGTCTTAGCCAGTCGCCGCTTCTCGCCATACACCCGCAGCGTTCGCACAACGATGCCGCGCAGCTTCAGCGAGGGCTGCTCGACTGCGTAATAAGAAAACGCCGCTGCCAGCAAAAAGGCAAGCCAGTTGACCGGGAAATAGCCTAGCCACGCTAACGAACCGAAGGCCTGTTCGTTCCTGAAATGGAGAAACAGCGTCTGCCAAAGATAGATGCTGTACGACAGCACACCAATCCGGACGACAGGTCCCCAGTTCAGGACGCGACCGACATGAGAAGCCGGATTGCGCGTGCACCAAAGCAGGAACAGCGCAATGGCCGCGCCATTGACGGTATAGCCGATCGGCAGGTTAAAGTAGTTTTCGTAGCGCGCCGAGAGGATGCTACAGCCGGCCATGACCGCCGGAGGCAGCCACCATACCCGTGTGGCCGCGCGATAGATCGCCTCAAACTGCGGCGTATGCTGGAGAAGCGCCACCACGCAACCGAACATCAGGAAGTCGAAGTTCAGGTTCCTGGTGCCGAAGCTGTGCAAGGCCGGACTTCCGGAGCGGCCAAGCAGCACCCGCGCGAACGGTGAGACCATGAGGATCATGATCGGGATGACAGAAGCGGCGAAGCGCCCGGCGTTTCCCGGCCGCCGCAGGCAAAACACGAACGTAAACGGCCACACCAGATAGAACTGCTCCTCCACGCTGATCGACCAGAGATGCTCCAGAGACCACATGGTCGATGCATGAACGTAATTGTGAAAGAAGAAGAGGGAGCTGACGATGTCGAGCCGGTCCGAGGATAGCCGTCCAGCCAGCCCAAGCAATACCACCACGGCGATATAGAAGTACAAGGGTGGCAGTATCCTGAACGCACGGCGCAGAAAGAAACCGCGCAGACTCACCGCGCCGCGCCGCTCGTGCTCCTGCAGCAGCAGGCTCGTGATAAGAAAGCCGCTGATCTCAAAGAAGATAAAGACGCCATCCGAGCCGTTGCACAGCGCGTACCACCAGAAACTTACGGCGTGATGGATGTTGTAACGCTGCAGGGTATGGAGTGAGACGACAAGGAAGATTGAGAGCGCGCGCAAGCCATCGAGGCTGGGTATGCGGGAGAGCGTGACGGAACGCGGCGTGGAGTTCACTCGTATCCATTCTACGAACCTGGAGCGGCAACTCCAAAACAAGTTTGCCATGATGCCGGACTGCCCTTAAATCATCTTCCGCATCTGTAATACTTTGGTCACGAT
>CAXTWP010000295.1:3835-4079 GCA_964247945.1 uncultured Acidobacteriaceae bacterium
CCGCTATCTGTATCGAAGATCATCTCGCTTCTCCTTCTTCTGGGTGCGGCCGGTCTGCTCGCCCTCCATGCCGTCCACCTCACCGCCGACTTTCCCCACTACTCGCCCTGGACGGATTGGGCCAAGTACACCGATGAAGGCTGGTATGGTGACGCAGCGATCCGTCACTACCAGCGCGGCCATTGGTATGTCTATGGAGATTTCAACCCAGCAGCCGCACTGCCAGTCTGGCCCGTGCTGGAGC
>CAXTWP010000296.1:0-1995 GCA_964247945.1 uncultured Acidobacteriaceae bacterium
CCCTGGTGAACGACGCCATCCAGGCCATGAGCGGTCTCGTCCAGGACAACGACGCCGTCCTCGAGACCGGCCCGCTCACCGCCACCCAGGTCTTCGCCGATACCGACGCCGTCCTCCAGGTCCTCGGCAACCTCATCGAGAACGCCATCAAGTACGGCCGTGCCAAGGGGGAGCGGCGCACCCGCGTCGTCGTCAGCGCCCGCGAGGTGGCCGACCCCTACGACGCCGTCGAGTTCAGTGTGCGCGACTTCGGCCCGGGCCTCGCCTCCGAGCACCTCGGACGCATCTTCGAGCGCTTCTACCGCGTCGACAAGGCCCGCTCCCGCGAGTCAGGCGGCACCGGTCTCGGCCTCGCCATCGCCCAGCACATGGTCCAGGCCCAGGGCGGATGGATCCGCGCCGAAAGCGAGCTCAACGCCGGCAGCAACTTCCTCTTCACCCTCCCCAAAGCTCTGTACCCTGCGCTGTAAGCCGTTGCCCGTGCCTCTCTTGTGTGTCATTCCCGAGGGGGAACCGGCCGTTCTGCCCCTACACCCGCACGGCACAACCAGTGACCCTTTGTTTCCTAATTGAACGCGATGTAACCTCCCCTTAACACAGCATCCCCACACTGAAAAAGGTCGATCCTTTATCTGAGGGGGAAGAGTGAGAACGAACGTACTGGCAGCAGCACTTCTGGCGCTGACCGCGACCGCGGCGGGCGCGCAGAACATCAACGGCGCGGGAGCCACCTTCCCTTACCCCATCTACTCCCGCTGGTTCAGCGAGTACAGGCAGGCGCATCCCAACGTCCAGATCAACTACCAGTCCATCGGCTCCGGCGGTGGCATCCGCCAGGTCACCGAGGGCACCGTCGACTTCGGAGCCAGCGACGTCATCATGACCGATGACGCCATCAAAGCCGCCAAGATCAAGGTGATGGCCATCCCCACCGTCCTCGGCGCGGTCGTCCCGGTCTACAACCTCAAGGGCGTCTCGAAAGAACTCAACTTTTCGGGCGACGTCATCGCCGACATCTACCTCGGCAAAATCGCCAAATGGAACGACCCGCGGATCGCTCGCGACAACCCCGGGGTCAGTCTTCCCGATGCCGCCATCCTGCCCGTCTATCGCTCCGACGGCTCCGGCACCTCCTTCATCTTCACCGACTACCTCTCCAAGGTGAACCCCGACTTCAAGGCCAAGGTCGGCGCGGCCGCCTCCGTCAAGTGGCCCACCGGCATCGGCCAGAAGGGCAACGAAGGCGTCGCCGGCATGGTCCGCCAGTCGCCCAACTCCTTCGGCTACGTCGAGCTCATCTACGCCCGCGGCAACAACATGCAGTTTGGCTCAGTCAAGAACACCACCGGCAAGTTCGTCCAGGCCTCCACCGACACCGTCAGCGAAGCCGCCGCCGGAGCCGCCAGGAGCATCCCCGCCGACTACCGCATCTCCATCACCAACGCCCCCGGAACCAACGCGTATCCCATCTCCAGCTTCACCTGGCTGCTGATCCCGGTGCAATCCACCGACCCCGCCAAGGGCAAGGCGCTCCAGGACTTCCTCGAGTGGATGCTCGACCACGGCGAGGCCGAGGCCGCCTCCATGACCTACGCCCCACTGCCGAAGCCTATCCAGGATCGCGTCCGCGCCACCATCAAGTCGGTGAAATAACGCATCCATCTACAGACGGAGCGGAACTGCATCGACGTCCCGCTCCATCTCCGCTACACCGCCTCGCATCCTCGTTGCCTGACCACCAGGAACCGCACGTGCCCCCGAGCCGCATGACCCTCGAACGCGACCCAAAACCTCTCTCGCCGCCTCCTCGTCTCGTACCCGTCGCCGCCGCGCAGACGCCCATAGCTTTTCCCATCCCAGGCCCCGCGGCAATGCCGTCCCCCATCCGCGCCTTCCTCGCCCGGCGCGGCAGCGGGCGGCTCGCCGACGCCACCTTCTCCACCGTCATGCTGCTCTGCGCCTGCAGCATCTTCGCTATCGTCGCGATGATCGCCA
>CAXTWP010000296.1:2005-4072 GCA_964247945.1 uncultured Acidobacteriaceae bacterium
ACCCAGGCCTGGGACCCCGTCTCCGGCGACTTCGGCGCGCTCCCCTTCATCTACGGCACCCTCGCCACCTCCTTCCTCGCCCTGCTCATGGCCGTGCCGCTCTCGCTCGGCGTCGCCGTCTTCCTCACTGAACTTTGCCCCCGTCCCCTGCGCGCGCCCATCTCCTTCCTTACCGAGATCCTCGCCGCCATCCCCTCGGTCGTCTACGGTCTGTGGGCCGTCTTCGTCCTCGTCCCTCTCATGCGCGACTCCCTCGGCCCGTTCTTGGTCAGGTACTTCGGCTGGACCCACCTCTTCGAGGGCGCAAACTTCGGCGTCGGCCTCCTGACCGCAAGCATCATCCTCGCCATCATGATCCTGCCCATCATCTCGTCGCTCACCCGCGACATCATGACCGCCGTGCCCAACTCCCAGCGCGAGGCCATGCTCGCCCTCGGCGCAACCCGCTGGGAGATGATCCGCACCGGCGTCCTCCGCAACGCCCGCATCGGCATCGTCGGCGCAATCATGCTCGGCCTCGGTCGCGCGCTCGGCGAAACCATGGCCGTCACCATGGTCATCGGCAACCACCCCGACATCGCCAAGAGCCTCTTCGCCCCCGGCTACACCCTCGCCAGCGTCATCGCCAACGAGTTCTCCGAGGCCACCGGCGACCTCTATCTCTCTGCCTTGATCGAGATCGGCCTCGCCCTCTTCCTCGTCACCATCGTCGTCAACGCCATCGCCCGGCTGCTGGTCTGGGCCGTCACCCGCGGCGCGCCGGCAAGAGTCGTCTAAATGTCCACCGCCCCCTTCCATCTCCAGTCCCGTTCTGTCCGCCTCAACAGCGCCCGCCGCGCCGGGATGAACCACTTCATCACCGGCCTCTCCATCCTCGCCACCGTCCTCGTCATCGCCCCGCTGGTCGCCATCCTCGGCTACCTCGTCTACAAAGGCGCAAGCTCGCTCAACCTGAACTTCTTCACGAAGATTCCCGCGCCCGTCGGCCAGGGGGGCGGCGGCATGGCCAACTCCATCATCGGCTCCGGCGTTGTGCTCGCGCTCGCCAGCTCCATGGGCATCCCCATCGGCATCGCGGCGGGCGTTTACCTGGCAGAGTTCGGCCGCGGCAAGCTCCTCGCCAACCTCATCCGCTTCACCGCCGACGTGCTCAACGGCGTCCCGTCGATCGTCATGGGCATCGCCGTCTACTCGCTCGTCGTCATGCGCCAGAAGCACTTCTCCGCGCTCGCCGGCGGCATCGCCCTGGCCATCATGATGGTTCCCACCATCACCCGCACCACCGAGGAGATGCTCGCCACCGTGCCCTCAGCCATCCGCGAGGCCGCCCTCGGCCTGGGCGTCCCCAAATGGCGCACCGCCATCTCCGTCAGCCTCCGCACCGCCTCGCCCGGCATCATCACCGGCTGCATGCTCGCCTTCGCCCGTGTCGCCGGCGAAACCGCCCCGCTCCTCTTCACCGCCTTCGGCAACCAGTTCTGGAGCTTCAAGCTCACTGAGCCCATCGCCGCGCTCCCCCTCCAGATCTACGTCTACGCCATCTCACCCTATGACGAGTGGCACCGCCTCGCCTGGGCCGGCTCGCTCGTCCTCATCGTCCTCATCATGGTCGCGGTCACGCTCGTCCGCATCTTCGCCGGACGCGGCATCTTGAAAGGAAACAGCTAAGTGGGAGTCGGGATCGACGTAGAGAATCTGAACGCCTGGTACGGAACCACGCACACCCTCCAGGACATCAACCTCAAGATTCCCGCCAACCACGCCACCGCCCTCATCGGCCCCTCCGGTTGCGGCAAATCCACCTTCGTCCGGTGCCTCAATCGCATGCACGAGACCAACCCCATCGCCCGCGCCACCGGCACCGTCAAGATGGGCGACCTCGACATCTACGCCGACGCCTCCCCCGTCGAGATCCGCCGCCGCGTCGGCATGGTCTTCCAGCGCCCCAACCCCTTCCCCACCATGTCCATCTATGACAACGTCGCCAGCGGCCTCAAGCTCAACGGCTTCTCCAACCGCAAGATCCTCGACGAGACGGTCGAACGTTCCCTCAAGCAGGCCGCCCTC
>CAXTWP010000297.1:0-4068 GCA_964247945.1 uncultured Acidobacteriaceae bacterium
GTTCTATGAATCTGTATATTCTTCGTCACGCCAGCGCCGGCACCAAACGTCCCAACCCCGTCCTCGACATCAAGCGCCCCCTCGATAAAGAGGGCAAGCGCCACTGCCTGCAACTCGCCCACGTCCTGGGAGCGCTCAAGATCAGCTTCGACCAGATCGTCTCCAGCCCGCTCAAGCGCAGCCTCCAGACCGCCAGCCTGATCGGCACCGAAACCGGCTACGAAGCGCCCGTCCTGCTCTCGACCGGCCTCGCGCCGGAGGCCAAGTTCGCCGACTTCCAGCGCCTGCTCGACGAGCACCGCGACCGCGAAAACCTGCTCCTCGTCGGCCACAACCCCAACCTGCAGAGCTTTCTCGGCACCCTGCTCGTCCCGGCCGGCTGCCGCGCCCAAGGCCAGCCCGACGCACCCATTGAAGCCAAGGTCCGTCTCCGCAAGGGCTCCATCGCCCGCCTCAATCTCACCCGCGGCCCTGCCAGCTTGCAATGGATCTTAGACCCGCGCACCGTCCGCGCCCTGTACGGCACCTCCACTGCGGTCGCGCGCCGCAAAGTCGTCAGAAAGAAGCTCGTCAAGAAGTAGAGAGACGAAATAGCGACTACTCTTGCTCTCCCGCATCACACAACAATTGATTCAGGAGAGGGTCTAAAGCGAGATGCTTGTCGCCCAACAGGAGCTTCAAGGCACGGCACCGGCTCCGGAAGCCAAGACCGAAATCGTCTCCAATCCCGGCCGTCGGACCACTCTGTCGGTCCTGAGCGGTCTTTGGCTCGTCCTCTTCGTCGCGTCTCTCTTCGCCCCGCCGCTGCTCGACGACGCCGACGCCACTCACGCCAACGCCGCCCGCCACATGGCGCTCACCGGCGACTGGGTCACCCTGCACGTCAACGGTATCCGCTATCTGGAGAAGGCCCCACTACCGTATTGGCTCGCCGCTCTCAGCTTCCGGGCTTTCGGCTTCAACTCCTTCGCGGCGCATCTGCCACTCGCACTCGGCGTCCTTCTGCTCACCCTGCTCGGCTACGCTTGGGCGGCTAAGGCATTCGGCTCCCGTGCCGCCCTCTACACCGGCCTCGCTACGCTTACAGCCGCCGGGGTCTTCCTCTTCACCCGCATCCTGATCCCGGAAGTCCTGCTCGCACTCTTCCTGGCCGCCGCACTTTACTGCTTTCTGGACGCGCTCGACACTCTGCGGCCGCTGCCTGCCTACACGATGTGGGCGGCCCTTGCTCTCGCTGTTCTCACCAAGGGCCTCGTTGCCCTGGTCTTCTTCGCCGGCACCGCCGTCCTCTACCTCATCCTCTCCGGCGACCACGCGCGCTGGCGCACCCTCCGGCCCTTCACCGGCCTGCTGCTCTTCCTTGCCCTGGCGGCCCCATGGCATATTCTCGCGGGTCTGCGCAACACAGGCGGCATGGATGGCCACGGCTTCTTTTGGTTTTACTTCGTCAACGAACACGTCCTGCGCTTTCTCGGCAAGCGCATCCCGATGGACTACAACAAGCTGCCCGGCTACCTCTTCTGGAGCCTGCACCTGGTCTGGCTGTTTCCCTGGGCGCTTTTCCTGCCGTCGCTCATCCTGCAGGCGTTCGTCGCCTTGCGCAATCACCGCCGGGCCAGCGTGCCCTTCTTCGACCACTGGCCGCTCTGGACCGCCTACGGCGTCGCCATCCTCGGCATCCTGCTGCGCACCCTCTTCCATATCCCTTACCTGCTCAGCGTCGCCGCCGCGGCCATCGCCATCCTCGGCATCGAGTTGCGGCGCCGCCAACAACTCGCCCCCGGCACGGCCCTGCTCCACATCCACACCTACGCCGAGCGGACTACGCTCCTGCTCGCGCTCTTCTCCGGCCTGGTGCTCGGCTTCTTCTCCTTTTCGACCAACCAAGAGTACTACACCTTTCCCGCTTACCTACCGCTGCTGATGCTCCTCATCCAGTCGCTCGTTCAGGCCGAGGGTAACTTCGCCCTCAACGCCGCCGCCCGCCGCACCGTCAACGCCGCACACGCCGCCTTTGCCGTCCTTGGCCTGGCCATCGCGGCGGCGCTCGTCTACGGCCTTTGGACCTCGCGCCACCTCGCCTTTGTCCCCGACATCGGCGACCTGCTCGCGCATCGCGGCGTCGGCGACTACACCCTCTCGATGTCGCACCTGTTCGATCTCACTGGCCCCAGCTTCGCCGCGCTGCGAACCCCCGCCGCGCTCGCCGCCATCGCATTCGCCTTCGGCCCTACCGTCGCGTGGCTCTTCCGCCATCAGCGTCGCCACTTAGCAGCGACCGGTATGGTCGCCTTCACCAGCGCCGTCTTTCTGGTGGCCGCCCACATCGCCCTCGTCCGCTTCGGACCCATGCTGTCGTCCCAGGATCTGGCCGAGAAGATCCGGGAGTTGGAGGATGATCGCGCCATCACCCGCGACCATCAGGTTCTGCTTTACGGCGATCAGGCTTACGGCTCCTCGATCCCGTTTTACCTCGGCGAGCAGGTCTCGCTCGTCGAGGGCCGTTCCACCTCCATGCTCTTCGGCTCCACCTTCCCTGACGCGCCACAGATCTTCCTGACAAACGCGGACCTGCTCGCACAGTGGTCCACCGGCGAGCGCAAGCTTCTGTTCGTTCCACTCGAAAAGCGCGATGAGGTCGACCGCGTGCTCAGCGGCCACATCCAAGTCCTGCTCGAAGAGACCTCGGGCAAGGCTCTGCTGACGGACCGTCCGCTCGACCGCCAACCACCTATCGCCGCCGTTCAAGCCCCCGCCGTCTTCCCGCGCCTATCACCGCGTTAGGTAAAATCAAGCTGAACCGCGCGTCCATGCTCAACACTCTGTCGCCTGAAGTACAGACCGTGCCGTCAGAATCCTCGTCGGCGCGCCGATCCGCGCCCACGGTCACGCGCTCCGTCGCTCTCATCGTGCTTGCCTGGCTCTTGCTCCAAATTGGCGGCCTCTTCTCGCCCGGCCTGCTCGACGATGTCGACTCGATCTACATTGAGATCGCCCGCTCGATGCTGCACCGCCATGACTTCGTTACCCCCTACATCGACGGCGTCCGCTTCTTCGACAAGCCACCGCTGATGTACTGGATGGCCTCGGCTTCCATGGCGATCTTCGGCGAGTTCGACTGGGCTGCGCGACTGCCGCTCGCCCTCGCTACCTTGGCGCTTTTTCTGTCCGTCTTCCTGCTTGGCAAGCGGCTCTACGGAGAACGCGGCGGGCTCTACGCCGCCCTCGCGACCGCCACCAGCATTGGGCCATACCTTTACACACGCTTCTTCATCCCGGATATCCTGATCTGCCTCTGGATGACGCTTGGCGTCCATCTCTTCCTCATCGCGCTCGATGAAATCAGAGCAAGCCAAAGCGCCCGAGCGCGGTGTTTCGGCTTCGCTGCCCTCCTCGCCCTCAATCTCCTGACCAAGGGCATGATCGGCCTCGTCTTCCCCATCGGCTTCGTCCTGCTCTATCTGCTGCTCATCCGTCAGTCCAAACTCCTTCACAGGCTGCATCCGCTCGCCTCGACCGCCGTCTTTCTGGCGATTGCCGCTCCGTGGCACATTCTCGCTGCCCTGCGCAATTCGGGCATTCCCCTTCCGGAGGACCTGGGCCTGCCCGCCCAAGGCGGCTGGGCCTGGTTTTACCTCTACAACGAGCACTTCGCCCGCTTCCTCGGCAAGCGTATTCCGCACGACTACGGCAACACCCCGGTCTGGCTCTTCTGGCTCTACGCCGCTATCTGGATCATGCCCTGGGCCGCCTTCATTCCCGGCGCGCTTGTCGAGGCTTATGGTTCTCTCCGTGCCGGAATCAGGCGTGAAGCCGTTCTCGCTCCCTTGGTCTGGGCCGTCGTCGTGCTGGGCTTCTTCAGCATTTCCAGCCGGCAGGAGTACTACTCGCTCCCCGCCATCCCCGCGCTTGCGCTTATGGCCGGAGGCCTGCTTGCCCACGCCGACCAACCTGCAAACGAAGCCGGCGTTCGCGCCGCGCGATCTGCTCTGCGCTGGCACCTCGGTCTTCTTGTCCCCATCGCGACGTTTCTAGCAGCGGTCTGCGGCTACTTCACCCTAACCGCGC
>CAXTWP010000298.1:0-4044 GCA_964247945.1 uncultured Acidobacteriaceae bacterium
GGTGGCGAGGGCGGCCGATTTGCCGATGATGCCGGGAACAGCGAACTGCGGGACCTGCACGACGTTGCTGTTGACGATGGCGGGAAGGTTGTAGACGAGGAGGTTCTCGCCGCCCTCGCGGTTGAACTGAGCATAGTTGAGGCCATAACCGGCGCGAACCACGGTCCTGGGATCGACGGTGTACGCGAGGCCGAAGCGTGGGGCGAAGTCCTTCAGCGGCATATTGACGAGGGCGCGATTGTAGAGGGAACCCGGCGTGGCCTGGACGAGGGACTGTGTGGCCGGGTTGTAGTTGGCGAGCAGGTTGTTAGATTCCCACTGCGGAGTGACGAGCTCGTAGCGGAGCCCGGCGTTGACCGTAAGCCGGGAGTTGACACGGACATCATCCTGGACATACATGAAGTTGTAGAGCTGATTGAGGTGGACGATGACGAAGTTGTTGAGCTGGTAGGTGTCGCGCGCGCCGAAGAGGAAGTCGGCGAGGGCGACGGCCTCGCGGGTGCCGACATTGGAGGCGCTGAGCGTGGAGGCGCTGGTGCCGGTATAGCTGTAGCCGCCGTTGTAGGTGTCCTGCCCGAAGGTAGGATTGAAGTCGTCGATGGTGGTGTAGACGGCCTGGTACTCGTACCCGAACTTGATCTGATTGCGGCCCTTCAGCAGGGTGAAGTTGATCTTCGGGTTGTAGACGGTGGGGTTCTGAAATTGAGGGTTCGAGCCCTGGTTGCCGAACTGCGAGAAGGTGTTGACGCTCTGGACGTTGAGGCTGCGGGTGACGGTGGCGCTGGTTGGCAGGCCGACGATCCCCGTCTCAAGGCTGGGCAGGTTTGCGCCGTAGGGGCTCTTGCCGCCGTCGGTGAGGGTGAAGGCGAAGCGTGCGTCGAGGATGGCGTTCTGGTTGAAGGCGTGGGTGATGCCGCCGGCCGCCTGCTGGTTGAAGATGTTGACCGTGCCGTTACTGTTGCCGCCGGCGGGCCCCTGGATGTTGGGCGGCGAAGCGATGATGCCCTGGTGCTCGCTGTAGCGGAAGAAGGCGGTGGTCTTCCGGCCAAGGGTGTAGTCCACGCGGAGGTCCCCCTTATCGTCGTGGATGGTGTCGGCGGGCAGGGAGGCGTAGTTGTTGGTGAATGCCGTTCCGGGCGCGTTGGCCGCGGGCAGCGCGTTGATCACGCCTTTGGCGAAGGCGGAGACGGCGGGGTCGTTGAAAGGGATGATGCCGTTGGGATAGACGACGCCGGTCGTGGGATTGACGAGCGGAACGGGTGCGCCGTTTTCGCTGCTGCTGCCGGAGAGAAAGGTGTACCCGCCGTTGGCGAGGGCAAGCGCGCTGCGGCCGCTCTGATTGAGCGTCGGAATGGTGGCTAGATTGACAGCATGCACGATCTGGCGCGTACCCTCATAGTCGCCGAAGAAGAAGAGCTTGTCCTTGAAGACTGGACCGCCAAGGGTGCCGCCGAACTGGTTGCGGATCAGGATAGGCTTCTGCGCGGCTCCGGTGAGCGGGTTGGTTGGTGGGGTAAAGGGGCCGACGGCGTTGAAGGCGGTGTTGCGCAGGTAGTCGTAGGCCTTCCCGTGGAAGCTGTTGGTGCCGCTGCGAATGCTGACGTTGATGACGGCTCCGGCGGAGCGTCCGTACTCGGCGGAGTAGTTGTCGGTCTCGACGCGGAACTCGGAGATGGCGTCCGGCGAGGGCGGGATGGCCTGGTTGGAGAAGCCTTGGTTGGAGGTGCCGTAGGCGTTGTTGTCGAGGCCGTCGAGAAGGAAGTTGTTGAACTCGCTGCGCTGGCCGTTGACGTTGAAGGAAGCGTCCCTGCTGGAGTCGGTGCCGTTTTCCAGGATGTTGCGGCGGACGCCGGGGACGAGCGCGGCGAGGTCGGCGTAGGCGCGCCCGTTGAGGGGGAGGTTTTCGACCTCGCGGGTGCCGATCACCTGGCCGCGCTCACTGTCGTCCGTGTCGAGGATGGAAGCGGCGGCGTCCACGGTGACGGTCTCGGTACTGGAGCCAACCCGGAGGGCGACATCGACGCGCTGCCGGGCGTTGACGGTGACGGTAAACGGCTGCGTGGTGCTGAGATCGAAGCCGGGAGCCTGCGCGGTGACGGCATACTGGCCGATTTTGACGTCGGTGAACTCGTACGCGCCCTGGCCGTTGGTCTTTGCGGTCACGATGCCTTGGGTTTGCTGCGCCGTGAGGGTGACGGTTGCTCCGGGAATGATGGCTCCGGAGCCATCGCGCACATAGCCCAGCACGGACGCGGTCTCAAACTGGGCATGAAGGGCAGCGGGGGCAAGGGCGAGGAGGCAGAATGCTGCAAGGATGGCAAAGCTAAGTCTCATGATTCTCCTGAGGTCATGCAAACGCGGAACGACCTATCCGCGCGAAGCAAAGTGGGAACTCTGTGAGCATAGCGATCGATTGTTGACGCTCCGTGACAAGGAGGGCTTAAATTCACCTGGCGGGCGCCCTGCGGGTCCCGACAGAAGGAGTTTGAAGCCGGTCTCCAGGATGGCGCGGATTACCTCCCGACGCAGCCGGGTACGGCCAGTTCAGAGATGCTGAAGCTCGACCGTCGTGAGTCATCAGCTAGCGGAGCTTTTAGATCGATGTGGATCGATGTGGATCGATACAGGACGACCGTGAGCGTTCCGCAGTCAGCGGGTAAGGCTGGCGGTCTTGATGTTGGACTTGGAATGATCTTCAAGCGCCTGCGCTTCCGGGATGAAGGTGATGGCCTTGGCGATCTGCGGGTCCCACTCCTTCATGACGCGGAGGCCGGCGGTCTGGCCGAACTGCGAGGTGAAGAGGTCGAACTTGATGTTGGCCTTGAGCCAGTCGGAGACACCGGCGAGGTCGGCGTCGGTGTACTCGACGTCTTTGGACTTCAGGAAGGCCTTGAACTCGGCAAGGACGGCGTCGTCCACCTGGAAGTCGCGCGAGACGGTGTGGGTGGCGAGGTAGTGCTTGCTGAAGTTGAAGAATGCGTTGTGCTGAGCGAGGGTGTCCTGGAAGTGGTTGGACTTGGGCTGATCGATGGTCTCGTCGGGGGTGATTCCCCCGCCGCCGTAGACAGTCCGGCCGGAGTCGGTGAGCTTGACCTCGCGGTTCGCGCCCTTCTCAACGCCGTCGCGCAGGTAATAATAATCGTAGAGGGAGATGTTGCTGTAGTTGCGCTGGATGAGACGGCCGGACGGCGTGTAGTAGTGATAGGTGGTCAGGGCGAGGCCGGTGTTTTCCGAGACCTGGAAGACGGTCTGGACGAGGCCCTTGCCGAAGGTGGTCTCGCCGACGATGAGGGCGCGGTCGTGGTCCTGGAGGGCACCGGAGACGATCTCGGCGGCGGAGGCAGTGTTGCGGTTGACGAGGACGACGATGGGGAATTTGGCGTCGGACCCATGGGAGGCGCGGTAGACCTGATCGGGGAAGGCGCGGCCTTTCTGGGAGACGACGATCTGCCCCTTCTCGAGGAACTTGTCGGACATGTTAACGGCCTCGTTGAGCAGGCCGCCGGGATTGCCGCGAAGGTCGATGACCAGACCCTTGAGGTTGTTCTCGCCGAACTTGTCGAGGGCGTCGCCGACTTCGCGGCTGGTGGTCTCCATAAACTGCTTGACGTGGATGTAGCCGATGCCGGGCTTAGGCTCGTAGGCGATATCCACAGAGTATTGGGCAATCTCGTCCCGGACAAGGTCGAAGGTCAGCGGCTTGGCGGTTCCTTCGCGCTCCATGACGACAGCGACGTGGGTGGCTCTGGGACCTTTGAGCAGGGAGGCGACCGCGACGGAGTCGAGGCCGTCGGTGGACTTGCCGTCCACGGAGACGACCCGGTCCCCGGGCTTGATGCCGGCCTTAAAGGCGGGCATACCTTCCGCAGTGACCACCACGATGATGCGCGCGGTACCGTCGATCATCTGCGGCTGGATGGTCATGCCGACGCCGTAATATTTGCCGTGCTGGTCCTCGCGCATCTGTGCGAAGGCCTTTGGATCGTAGAAGTTGGAGTGTGGATCGAGGACGTGGAGCATGCCGGGGATGGCACCGTCGTAGAT
>CAXTWP010000299.1:0-4034 GCA_964247945.1 uncultured Acidobacteriaceae bacterium
TGTCCGTGCCGCTGGCTTGGGCATGTTAGCGCGGCGCGGCGGACGGCTTGAAT
The DNA here is from genome assembly GCA_964247945.1 of uncultured Acidobacteriaceae bacterium. GTDB lineage: Bacteria > Acidobacteriota > Terriglobia > Terriglobales > Acidobacteriaceae > Edaphobacter. The sequence continues at coordinate 54 of CAXTWP010000299.1, forward strand.
GTGGTCGTGCCGCACGGCGAAAAGAACTACTATGCCATGCGCCCGACGATTGCGATCCAGCAGAAGGACGTGATTGACTTGAACGGCTTCTTCGGTCTGCATCCGGCGATGGCGTCGTTCAAGCCGCTCTACGATCAGGGGCATCTGGCGATCGTTCACGCGGCGGGATCGCCCGACAGTAGCCGCTCGCACTTCGACGCGCAGGACTACATGGAGTCGGGGACGCCTGGGGTGAAGGTGACGCAGGACGGCTGGCTGAACCGTGCGCTGCAAGCGGGGCCGCCGGAAGGAAAACCGACGGCTTTTCGCGCAGTCGCGCTCGGGTCGCAGGTACCGCGCACGCTGCAAGGCAAGATACCCGCGATTGCGGTGAACAACCTGGCCGACTTTTCGGTCGGCGGCAAAGGGCCGCAGACCTCGCCCATCTCAAACGCCTTCCAGGAGATGTACGACAAGAGCTCGGACGCGATGCTGCAGGGCACCGGGCAGGAGACCTTCGAGGCGGTGCGGATGCTGAAGGCCGCCGACCCGGCGAAGTACCAGCCTGTCGCCGGCGCAATCTATCCGAACGGAGCGTTCGGCAACAACCTGAAGCAGATTGCGCAGTTGATGAAGGCGAATCTGGGCGTCGAGGCGGCGTTCTCCGACATCGGCGGCTGGGACACGCACCAGAACCAGGGCGCGGCCAACGGGCAGCTTGCCAATCGGCTGAAGGAGTTTTCCGAGGCGATCGCCGCATTCTGGAAGGACATGGGACCGGATGCGGAGAACATTACGCTGGTGACGATGTCCGAGTTCGGCCGCACCGCGCGGCAGAACGGCACAGGCGGCACCGATCACGGCCATGCTAACGTAATGTTTGTGCTGGGCGGCGGTGTGCGGGGCGGTAAGGTTTACGGGAAGTGGCCGGGCTTATCAAACGAGCAGTTGAACGAAGGGCGCGATCTCGCGGTGACCACTGATTTCCGCAAAGTGCTGGGTGAGGCGGCGTACAAGACGCTGGGAGCGAAGAACCTTGACGTGGTCTTTCCGGGAGCGCAGGTGAGGCCGGGGCAGTTCTTGAATTTCATCTAACCGTTGTTCCACGTGGAACAAAAACCTGAATGCTCATTCATTGTGAATGCGCATTCAGGTTTAGCAGTTCTTGGTGAATCGCAGTAAAGAAGCAGATTTGCTTGGGGAACGACAAATAAGAGAGACCAGAGCAAAGGCACATACGACAACACCTGAGAATGTTCGTACCTATGCCATCAGCTTGTCCGGGGTGATCGGGAAGTCGCGGACGCGCTTGCCGGTGGCGTGATAGATGGCGTTGGCAACGGCGGCGGCGGCTCCGGTGATGCCGATCTCTCCAAGGCCGCGCGCGCCGAGCGGGTTGAACTTGGGGTCGGGGATGCCGATGACGGAGACGTCGATGGCGCCAATGTCGGCGTTGACAGGGACGTGGTACTCGGCGAGGTTCTCGTTGACGGTGCGGCCGTAGACGGGATCGTTGTGCGACTGCTCATGCAGCGCCGTGCTGATGCCCCAGACGATGCCGCCGACGAGCTGGTTGAGGCCGGTCCTGGTGTTCATCAGCGTGCCGACGTCGTAGACGGCGACGACGCGCCGGACCTGAACCATGTGGGTGTCCTTGTCGACGGCGACCTCGGCAAAGACCGCGCCGAAGGACTGCGAGGTGTAGGCAGTCTTGTCCTCGCCGGGTTCGGCGCTGGCTTCCGCTGTGACCGGCTTACCGCCGTTGCGGTTGAGCACAGCGGTGACCGGTTCACCAGTCGAGGGCGTCGCCTTGACGAAGAGGCGACCGTCTTTGACGTCGAGGTCGACCGCTTTAAGGCCGTGTAGCGGCGATTGCGCGTCGGCAACGGCGATCTCTCCGAGCTTCAGCTTGGCCTGTTGTGCGGCGGTCATGATGGCGGGGCCGATGCTGGCCGCGGTCTGTGAGCCGCCGGACACCGGCGACTTCGGCAGGGTGGAGTCGCCGAGCTTGACGTCCATCCTCTTTGGGTCGAGCCCGAGGAACTGCGCGGCGGTATCGGCCATGATGGTGTAGCTGCCGGTGCCGAGGTCGACTGTGCCGATCCCGACAAAGCCGCGGCCATTCGGTAGATAGCTGCAGGTTGCGGATGCAGCCGACCGGTTTGCCGCGTAGGTGGCGGTAGCCATGCCGTAGCCGATGAGCTGGTTGCCCTCAACCATGGTGCCGGGCTGAGCTGCGCGCTTTGACCAGCCGAACTTCTCCACTCCCTGAGCGTAGGCCTCACGGAGGTGCTTGCTGGTGAAGGGACGATCCTTTCCTTCATCTTTCTCGGCGTAGTTGACGAGGCGGAATTGGACGGGGTCCATTTTGATCTTCCAGGCGAGCTCGTCCATGGCGCTTTCGAGCGCGGCGGTGCCGGTGGCCTCACCGGGAGCACGCTGGAAGGTGGCGACGCCGAGATTGACCTCGACCAGACGGTGGCTGGTAACGTTCGAATCGCTGGAGTAGAGCAGGCGGGTCTGCATGGCAGAGGGTTCGGTAAAGTCCTCCATCACGGAGGTGTGCATGATGACATCGTGCTGGATGGCAAGCAGCTTGCCTTCGGCGGTCGCACCCAGCTTGATCTTCTGGACGGTCGTGGGGCGCGAGCCGACCGGGCCGAACATCTGCTGACGGTCGAGCACCAGCTTGACCGGGCGCCCGGCGACTTTGGCCGACATCGCGCACAGCATGACGTGCGACCAGGCCGAGCCCTTGCTGCCGAAGCCGCCGCCGGTGTACGGACACTGGACGTGCACGTTGTCGAGCGGGATGCCAAGCGTCTTCGCGAGCGTCTGCTTGACGCCGGAGATGTACTGGGTAGCGTCGTAGACGTTGAGCTTGTCATCTCCTTCCCACCAGGCGATTGTGCCGTGCGGCTCCATCGGGTTGTGGTTCTGGATGGGGGTTGAGTAAGTCTCTTCGACCTTGACGGTCGACTTGGCGAGCGAGGCGGCTAGGTCACCGCGGCTGGTGTCGGCCGGTTCGCGGCCGGGCTGCTTGGGCGGACGGCCTTCGTTAAGACGGCCATGGAAGTTCAGCTCGGCGGGTTGCTGCTTGTAGCTGACCTTCAGCAGGCTAGCGGCGTAGCGCGCGTGGTCGAGTGAATCGGCGATGACAACCGCGATCGGCTGGCCGTTGTAGAAGACCTCCTTCTCCTGGAGCAGAGAGACGTGGCGCGTAGCGGGCGGCTGTGCCTTGGTGCCGGGCAGCTTCGGCGCGTTGAAGGGCGTCATCACCGCGATGGCACCCTGAGCCCGCATGGCGGCGGTCTGGTCGATGGCCGTGATGACGCCGCTCGGAATGGTGCTTTGGACCATGATGGCGTAGGCCAGGTTCTTCATGGGGTATTCGGCGGCGTACTTGGCTTTGCCGGTGACCTTCAGGCGGCCTTCGTAGCGCTCACTGAGTTGCGTGGTGATCGGGATAGCTTTCTCTTCCTGCATCATCTCGGCGGTGCTCATGCCTGGACTCCTTGTGCGGCGAGGGTGAGCGCGCGCACAATGTTTTGCCGTGCCATCTCGATTTTGAAGGCGTTATGCTCGTAGCCCTTGGCTCCGGCGAGGACGAGGTCGGCGGCTTTTCTAAAGGCTTCTGGGCCGGGCGTCGCGCCGGCCAAGGACTTCTCGGCCTCCGCCGATCGCCATGGCTTGTGGGCTACGCCGCCGAGCGCCAGGCCGGCGGACTTGATGGTGCTGCCGGTTATCTCCAGACCCGCGGCGATCGAGACCAGGGCAAAGGCGTAGCTGTTGCGGTCACGGACCTTGAGGTAGTAAGAGTTCCCGGCGAACTTCGACGGCTTTAGCTCGATGCCGGTGATCAGTTCGTCAGGCCGCAGGGTGGTATCGAGCGCCGGGTTGTTGCCTGGGAGCCTGTGGAACTCGGCGATCGGGATGGTGCGCTTGCCCTTCGGCCCGAGCACGAATATGTTCGCGCCGAGGGCCGCGAGGGCGACGTTCATG
>CAXTWP010000300.1:0-4034 GCA_964247945.1 uncultured Acidobacteriaceae bacterium
CCCCCGCGGGATCGCGCGTGTCCGTCTTGGTCAGCACCGTTACTTTGTCGCGGGTCAGCTGCTTGATTGCCGGCGCCACGTACTGATGACTTACGTATGAGTCGGCAGCGTCGAAGAAGCGCAATCCGTTCTCGTGGTAGCCGTTCACCAGCAGATTGGTAAATGGGGAGCTGCCGATCCGCGTCTGGTTGGAGTTGCCGCCGCCGCCGATGGTGCCCGTACCCATGGCCAGGCGGCTGGTTCGGATGCCGGTGTTGCCCAGAACGACCTCGTCCTGAGCGTTCTGCTTCTTGGCTAGCGGTTCCGGTTCGATCAGCGCAGCACGGGCGATGGAGCTGGTAAGCAGGGCGGCACCCAACGTGCGGGATGAGCGGCGTAGGAAGTCTCTCCTCAGCATGGACACGATCTCCTTGGCGATTACGATACGCTCATCTGCGCCGGTGGAAAAGCCCGCCTAAGCGCCGATGCGCCCGGTTCCGCGTAACACGGGGACAGGTAAGAAGATAACTGTAGCCATCAGCTCCAGCACACCACGGACGGCGATGCCGACGATGCGGAAGGGCAACATCAGCAGCCAGACCACTGGGTAAAGTAGGGCCACCACCAGAGACAACGGCCAACAGACTACCAGAAGCACACACCAGACCAACAACTTCATCGCAAACTCCATCGCAGAGACAGAAGCCTCGCCTGAGTGCTCTTACGCAGGGCCAGTCAGGCGGGTTCCGAGGCGCCTAGTAACTGCCCGCGAAGATCGCCTTCAGCTTCGACCGCAGCCCCTGCTCCTCACTTGCCCGGCGAATCTGGGTTCGGTGGGTATAGAGCAGCAAGCCTATGGCGGCCGAGTACTCCGGCTTCACCAACTCCTCGGGCATTCGGGATAAGGGCACCGGATAGCCGATGCGCGCGGGTACCCGCAGCAGGCTCTCGGCGTTGTCAAGCAGACCGACGAGGTTCGCGCCGCCGCCGGTCAGCACACAGCCCGCGCCCAGGGCCTCGAGCACGCCGCCGTCGCGCAGATTGTTGCGCAACATGGTAAATAGCTCCCGCGCGCGCGGCTCCAGGATTTCGGCCAGAAAGCGCTGCCGCACCATCCGGGCGGGCTGTCCGCCGGAGAGCGACAGATCACCGCCGATCTCGATCTCATTCAGCTGCGGCACCGCCGTCACCACGCAGTTCCCGTAGACATGCTTTAGCTGCTCCGCCTCCTGCACCGTGACATGCAGGCCGACGGCAAGGTCATTGGTAAAGTGGTCGCCGCCGATCGGCAGTACCGCCGTGTGCGCGATCGACCCCTCAAAAAACACCGCCAGCTCGGTCGTGCTTGCGCCGATGTCCATCACGCAGACGCCCAGCTCACGCTCATCGGCCGAAAGCACCGCCTCCGCCGCCGCCAGCCCCTCGTACATCGTGTCCTCCACCTCCAGCCCCGCCCGGTTGGCGCACGTAATCACACTCTGCGCCACGCCGCCCGAGCACGTCGACAGGTGCAGGTTCACCTCCAGCTTGTTCCCCACCATCCCCACGGGATCGTGAATACCCTGCTGGTCGTCCAGGATGAACTCCTGCGGCAGCAGATGCAGCACCTCGCGATCGGCCGGCAGAGCGACCGAACGCGCACGGTCAACCGCCGCCTTCACCTCCTCGCGTGTAATCTCGCGCATCCGACTGCCTAGGCTGATGCCGCCCCGGCTGTTCAGCCCGCGCACATGCGCTCCGCCGATGCCGACCACGCACCGCTCGATCCCCGCCTTGTTCATCCGCTCGGCCGTCAACGCGGCGCGGTTGATCGCTTCCGCCGCCGGGCCAAGCTCGGCGATCAGCCCCTTCCGCATCCCCAGGGATGGTTCGACCCCATGGCCGCGGTAGCGGAGCACGCCATCCTGCACCTCCGCCACCAACACCACGCTCTTCTGGCTCCCGGCGTCGAGCACCGTGATCAAGTTCGTCTGCTTCTGGGTCATTGTTGCGCCGCCTGGGGAGTGGGATTGGGACTGCTTAGGGCTGACGGCTTACCCGCCGAGGGCTTTGCCCTCGTGTGCTTCGGCGGAGCGACGCCAGCAGCGCTATGAGGTGCGGCAGCCGAAGGCTTCACCGGCAGGGCTGGCTGGATTTTTGGCGATGCCGGCGCTTGGGCGGAGATTGGGACAGGCGCCTTGGCGACCGGCGCGGAAGAAGGCGGCTGTTTCGCTACGAAAGCGGATCGGGCCGCCGCGCTCACGGAGGGTGTACTGGCCAGTGTGGGTTGCCACGGCTTGACCGGAGGCGCAGGCACAAACCCCTGCTCCCCAGCATGTTCGGCTGAAGAGGAGTGCGCCGGCAAGGGCACCTTCTTTGCGGCAGGATGCGTCGCAGGTTTGCGGTCTGACAGTGGATGAACGGCCGGATGGGCCGCCGCAATCGCGGAGCCTGGATTCAAAAGGGGCCTTACGGCACTCGCGCTCACGACAGGCTTCGCCATTCCCAAAGGAATCTCATGCTCATACCGCATATCCGCCGAGGCCAGGTTCGGATATTGCGCGTGCCACTGCGGCAGCAGATCCATCACCTTGCGGAAACGTTCCAGGAAGTGGTCTTCGCCGAAGTGCACCAGCACCGTCGCGCCATGCGCCTCGACCAGCGCCCTCACATCCTCGGGGTTCGAAAGGTCGATCTCGCTCAAGCTCTCCGTATTCGTCGCCCCACCCACGTCCAGTTCCCCCGTAAATCGCTCAAAGATCTTCATCCGCGCCGCCCGCGTGGACAATGGATCATTCGCCGCAATCCCCGTCACTACCGGAAACAAGTAATGCTCCGTCTGCGGCCCCGTCGGCATCTCCAGCAGCACGCCGTTCGCGTCGACTAGCCCAATGTGGCCACCCTGCCGCACAAACGCCACCGGCGTCCGCTCCTCCAGTAACACCCGCAGCCGCCCCGGCAGCAGCCGCATCACCGTCGCGTGCCGCACCCACGAGATCGCCTCCAGGTCAGCCCGCCGCTGGTCGAGCGACACTCCAAAAATGTTCCTATCTATATCTTCAGCAAACAACCGAAGCAGTTGCGTCCGCGTCAGGTGGTGATTTCCTTCAATCTCAATCGAAGACGCGCCGGCAAGCCGAAACCGCGCGTCGCGCCGCAGAAACATCCGCGTCACCGCCAGCAGCCACAGCACCCCGCCCAGCAACAGCAGCAGCGCCACGCCCGTAGCAATTATTCCCGCCATGGACGTAGGCAGAGGCAGACGCCCGGCCAGCTTTAGCTTCACTGCCGGACGCCGCAGCGCAGCCCGCCGCACGCGCTCAGGTTCCGCGGGAGCACCGTACTCATCGGCAAAGTCCTCGACCGGATCACGGCGCAGACTCCGGCCCGGGCATCTCCAGCACCGCCGCTCCACGCTTCGCCATAGAATCTTTCCCGATCGCCAGCCCAAGCAGGGCCGCGAAGAATCGCTGTCTCGACTGTAACCCGGACCGCCCCGCCGCCGCCGAAAGTTGTGGAAGGAGTATCCAGAGGAGAACTTATCGTTGCACCGCAATGATACGTAGGCTTGTAGAATCCGCGCATACCGTTCCGTCTTTCACTTGCCCTCGTTCTGCTCTCGACAGCAACGCTCGCCCAGAAGAAAGAAGCTCCCACGCTCCATCACGCCCATGGAACCTTCACCGTAGCCGTCAAGGCGCTCACGCCCGCGCCGGCCGAGACGCTCTATCGTTACTCCATCAACAAGCAGATACACGGCGACCTCGATGCCACTCCCGTCGGCGAGATGTTCGGCGGCGGCAACCCGAAGCAAGGCGCAGCGGGCTACGTCGCCATCGAAGTCGTAACCGGTGCCCTCGCGGGCAAGCACGGCAGCTTCGCCCTGCAGCACTCAGCCACGATGGACGCAAGCGGCTCAAACATGACCGTCCTCGTCGTCCCCGGCTCCGGCACGGGCGAACTCAAGGGTCTCGCGGGAACCTTCACCATCAAGATTGAATTTTTTTATAAGTCTTATAACGTGTTCTACACACTCCCCTAGTTCGCATCGTCGCGCAGCGCGTGGAGCACCAACC
>CAXTWP010000301.1:0-4024 GCA_964247945.1 uncultured Acidobacteriaceae bacterium
GCGCGCGATTCCATTTGACTTCAACACCTGCGGACCGCAAGGCTTCTGCGGGGCGGGCGCGAGCTTCGGCCGGGCCAACACGCTTGACTTCGACCCGCGCGTCGCGGTCACCTGGGCACCCGCCGCGCTCAGAGGCAGGACCGTCGTGCGCAGCGGCTTCGGCATCTATCACGGCGACGGTCAGCTGGACGACCAAAACCTGCCCATCAGCAACGAGGTGGCGCGCTACTCGCTCAGCGCCAAAACGATCCCGACGCTCTCGTTCCCGATCACCCCGTACCTCGCGATTACGCCGGGCATCGTCTCGCCGCGCAACATGGACCGGCTGCGGAAAGATATGTACGTCGACCAATGGGGGCTTTCCGTGCAGGAGGCACTGCCGGCGGCCTTCGTCGGCACGCTCTCCTACGTTGGCAGCAAGGGGACGCGGCTGCTTACCACCTCCTACATCAACCTTATCGACCCAGCCAGCGGACTGCGGCCCTACTCCGGCTTCGGCCAGGTGGAGTACCGCGGCAACGAAGGCAACAGCTCCTACCAGGCGCTCTCCGCCTCGATGCAGCGGACGTTTACCCGCGGGCTGCTGCTTTCGGCCAACTACACCTGGTCGCACGAGATTGACCAGGATGCGGCGGGCGGTGGCGACGCCGACTTCCCCCAGAATCCCGCCTGCCTGCCCTGCGAGCGCGCCTCCGGCGACTTTGATGTGCGCAATGTCCTGAACGCGAACGCGGTGTATGAGCTGCCCTTTGGCCCGGGTAAGCGCTGGCTTGCCGGCCGCAGTATGGCCAGCAGCGTGTTAGGCCGGTGGAGCACCACCAGTGTGGTCACCGCGCGCGGCGGCTTGCCGATCAATGTGACGATCGACCGCTCCAGCTCCTCGGTTGCGACCGGGTATACCACCAACCAGCGGCCTAACCTTGTGCCTGGCGTCTCGCTGACGCCGCCTGGCGGCCACACCGTCGGCCAATGGCTCAACCCGGCGGCCTTCTCGACCAACATCGGCTCCGGTTACGGCAATACGCCCCGCAACTTCGGCCGCGGCCCGGACCTTTGGCAGGCGGACTTCGGTCTCGCCAAGCAGATCCCCTTGACCGAGCGTTACCAGTTGCAGTTCCGCAGCGAGTACTTCAACCTGTTCAACCGTGCGCAATATGGCCTGCCGCTCGCCGACATCAGCTCCACTAACTTTGGCCAGATCATCGGTGCCGTCAACACTGGCCCGGTGGGCACGGGCACACCGCGGGAGATCCAGTTCATGCTCAAGCTGCAGTTTTAAGCTGGAAGAGGAACCGCGATGGGTTCGCGTCCCGTTTCGGCAGTGTTCTCCCGCTCGATCGCAATCAGCGGTTGAAACCGGCGCGAAACAAGCGACAATAGAGTGAAGGGACTACTCGAAGCCTGCTTGCTGTTGGCGGAGTTGTTGCAGAGGTACAGCTTCGATTTTTGTGTCTCCTGTTGTGCACTCTTCCCGGGCCCGGAGCTGTTATGCCTGTTTTTCGCACGTTTCCCCGCGCTATCCTTCTCCTTCTTTTTATCTGTTCGGCCGTTCTTGGCTGTTCGACCAGCTTCGTTCCGGCGGCTTCCCCAGCTTCCGCGATCGCCGTTGCCGGCAACTGGCAGTTTGCCTCGACCGACGCGGTTGCGAGCAAACTTCCGATGCTTTCGGGCGAGTTGACGGGCACGAGCGCGGCCATTACCGGTGTGCTGCACTCGGACGCGACCGCAGATTGTGTGGCACCGGCGGCCTCAATCCCGGTCAAGGGTTCAGCCAATGCCGCCAATCTGGTGACGTTGACCGGCGCGGGCGTGGCCGGCGGGACGCTGAAGGTGACCGGCACGCTGGCGGCGGATGGCAAGTCGCTGAGCAACGCCGCGTACACCGTGGTGGGCGGCAGCTGTGCCTTTACCGCCAAGGCTCAGGCAGTTGCGGACGCTTATAGCCCGATCACGGGAACGTATACGGGCAACTTTTCCGATGCAAACGGACAGGTCATCGCTATTGTGGCAAATCTGTCACAGACGCCCGGCTCCGATCCGAACGGCAACTTTCAGTTGAGCGGAACGGCGACCTTTCCCAACAACCCCTGCTTTGTCAGCCCGGTCAGCATTGCCAACTCGCAGGTGACGGGCGGCAGCTTTACCCTGACCTATACGGATGCGGTGACGTTGAACAGCGTGACGGCGGCCGGCACCTTCTCGACCGACGGACGGACGTTGAATGCGACGAACTGGACGCTCACCGGGCCTTGCGGGGCAGATAGCGGGACGGGAAGGATTCATGCTGACAGCTCAAGCTAACGTTCTGGGGAGTGCCAAATTGGTTTATGTCCCGTCCTGGTAAAGATGTGAGCAAAGGTTTCCGTGCCCACGCCCCACTACTGTAATGACCGTAGGGTTGTCTGTATCTGCAATCTTGTGGAAGGTGCCGTCCGAGTCAGGCCAAGGCATTTGACGAAGGCGCAACCGCACTGATCGGTAACTCCAGTCATCTAGGGTTCAATGATGAAAGTTGTTGTTTTTGGCGCGTCAGGCGGCGTTGTGCGTCAAGTGTCCAGCAGGCTCCCGATGATGGCTGTGCGGTTCGGGCGGTGTATCGTAGTCCTCCAAATCTTCCCTCGCGGCCCAATCTTGAGATCTCATGCGTCAGCCACGTTTTTCGACCGTTTAGCCTTGTCAGAGATCATTGTCGGCAGAGACGCTGTCATCAGCTGTCTCGGCGCGCATCGGGAAATCCCAAGAATTCTTGGTCTAAGGTGACATCTCCTTCGAATCATATGGAACGCTTTTCCCAGACTCTCGTACAAGCAATGACACCTCTTGCGATGCCGAAACGAGTTGTCATCGTCAGCGCTGCTGGAGTCGGCTCAAGCACTCATCTCGTACATCCGTTGCTACGCTTCATCTTTGAGCATTCCACAATCGGTTACGAATATAAGGATCTGGCCAGGATGGAAAATCGGGTCGAAAGATCCATCTAGACTGGACCATCGTCCGCCCGGTGACACTTACAACCGGCCGGCTCACGAACAGAATTAAGATCCGCTGTCGTTATGGTCTAACCGACTCTATTTCGAGATCGGATATTGCGAGCTTCATGCTCCGCTGCCTAAAGGAACCACCGATCCGTGCACGGAACCCCGATGATTGCGGCCGACTAGAGGGCGGAAGACCCATCGGCCATAAGCGCACGCATCGAGTCGACGCTCCTGGCTAAACCTTGAGCATCGAGTGCAGCCAGATACCCGTCCTTGGTCTTCGGAGGGTTCTTGAGACTGGCGCGGTGTGTTCTTGCGGCTTGCAGAACTAAATCAGGAAAAGTTTCCAAGAACGCGAGAACGGAATCATCGGGATGCTGGGCTTCGATCCCGAAGTTGGCGAGAGTGCGACCGGGAAAGTCGGAAAGATTCAGGGTGACGATCACGCTTGCGCCGCAGCGAATAGCGGCGGCCAGTACGTGCCGGTCGTCCGGATCGGGCAGCTCGATCGATTCGATGAGAGACTCATAACCGGTCCCAAGCGCATCCGGCGCCGCCTGGTCCATGAGGCGACGAGTGCGTTCCAGTTTGTCTGGGTGTAATGTTAGGACGATTATTGAGGAGATTGCGTATCCATTCGTCGTGGACTTCGGCAGACCAATGGGCGCGGAACATGCCCGTCAATGAGAGGCGCATGAGAGGTTTCGTAGCCCGGAAGGGTACAGAACATTTGCGTCGAAGAAGGCCCCCGATTGTCGTCACGAATCAGATCCCGATCTCCTGGTCGTAGGCGGCCAGTTCGTTGAGTGTCGCGAGGCGTTCGGCATGGACCTTCCGCTTGTAAGCCATGAGGGACTCGAAACGTACCCGACGATGGGTGCCAACCTTGCGGTATTCGGTCTTGCCTTCTTCGCAGAAGACTCCGCAGCCGAGTAGCGATTGCATGAGGGTTAAGGTTGGGCGTGTTGAGTGAGAAACGGTCTCGCGCCGCCGGCGCGCCCATTTGCGAGATGGCTTCACGATGCTAATGAGGAACAGATCCCTGT
>CAXTWP010000302.1:0-2995 GCA_964247945.1 uncultured Acidobacteriaceae bacterium
ACGTAGGGTAATTATAATCGTAATTGTTTAGCGGTCTAGGGGCTGCGTGATTATCAGCCAGCCCGCGACTATGTACAGGATGACCGACCAGCCCGAGACGCCGGAGAAGCCGATGATGTAGTCGTCGTATTCGAGGATGAGCTGCCTGGCGAGCAGAAGCATCCCCGCGCCGATCAGCAGGAGGGTGGCGTTGTTATGCCAGGGCTTTGCGGCTGACCAGTGGGGCCGGGAGGAGGGAAGAGGGAAGAGGGAAGAGCGGGCCGGGCTCTGCGCGGTCATGCCTTGGCCTCAAGCGCTTGCAGGAAGGCGCGGGTGTAGATCTCGGTGTACCCCGTAACATTAAAAAAAAATGGACGAGTGTTGCCGAGAACTTCAGCCTTGAGGGTGTCCAGGGTCGGACCGTCGTCCACGTCGTACCAGAGCGGCAGCTCGACCACTTCTATCCCTGCTGAGCGCGCGGCGGCGAGGGTCTCGGCGTAGACGCTGGAGGTGCTCCAGGTGATGTCAGCGAAAGGAGCCGGGTGTGGCTGCTTGAGACCGATGAGGTAATAGCCGCCGTCGTGGGAACCGCCGAGGACGATGCGGTCGCCGGGCCTGGCGAGTTCCGCTGCCGCTTGGTGGAAAGCCGCGGCGGGGACGGTGGGGGAGTCGGAGTCGATGAGACACACGGCGCTATAGCCGCAGGCGAGGATGTCGCAAGCCGCGCAGAGCAGCCGCTCGCCGAAGCCGTCGCCGCGCTGGAGGATCAGGCTGAAGGTGGATGGGAGAAGCCCGTCGAAGAGTGACTCGTCGCCAAGGGGGGTGTAGCAGATGAGGCCGCCTGCTCTCTGCGTCTCGCCGACAGCGGCGATATTCTCGGCGGTGTCCTTAAGGAAGCAGGTGTTGAGCGCGGCGGATTGCTCGAGCGTAAGCGGCGGGGCGAGACGGGTTTTGACCTTGCCCGGACGCGGAGCTTTCGCCATGATAGCCAAGGCACAGAGGCCTTGGTTGGCCGGGTTGAATCTGGATGGATCGAGGATGGGATACGGCATAAATCGGTCAGCCGCCACCCGCGCGGTGCGGGCTGGACCCCGCGGCGGCGAAGGCCGGCGTCTGGTCCTCGGCATGCTCATAATCTTCATGCGTGACAAAGTCACCGCCTAGCATGGGCGAAACGGAAGCCCCCGCCTTGGTGCAGACGGCGTATTGATACCACCCGTCGTATTGCAGCTCAACCGACCCCCAAGGTTGAGTATGGATGAGGCTGGAAAAATCGGGGCGCGACATTACGTCCGCCTGCTGGGGCTCACGGTATTTGCCGGCGGGGCTGCTGGTGAGGCGGGCGAGCAGCCACATGCAGCTCAGCGGCAAACGGGTGCGGAAGCCGGAGGTCGGTTCGGCGATGAAGCAGCGGCCGCCCGGGCGAAGCACCCGGAGTATCTCGGCGAGGACGGCCTCTTTGTCGGGCACGATGAGGAACAGGCGGGAGACGACGATGGCGTCGATAGGGCCGGGCAGCTCGGGCAGCGCCTGGGCGTCGCCATGGCGAAAGCTGCAATTGCGCAGGGAGCGGCTGGCGGCGCGCGAACGGGCGCGCTCGATCAGCCGCTCGGAAAGATCGACGCCGGTCGTAGTGATCTGCGGGTATTCCTGCGCGAGACGGCAGGCGTAGAAGCCCGGACCGCAGCCGAGTTCGAGTACGTGAGTACCGGTCGTCGGACCATCTGGAGAAAAAAGCGAGTGGGCGATCTCAGGGGTGTGGTCGCGGAAGAGGTACTCGCGGCAAAGGGAGTAAAACCAGGCCCAACGTTCAAAGAGGCTGTCCGGTGGCGCCAGGGACGAGCCGGGCAGTTCACAGTCGCTTGGTTCCATGCGTTGACCCCGCTCCTCCATCACCGGTGTTCTTCAGGTAAGCCTCGTAAGCCTGCTTCATTCTAATCATTTCCTTTTGGCTCGCGCAGGAGAGGCCGCGTATCCGGCAAAGCTTTTCTTAGGCGTGAGACCCGTTCGATGCGGTTTGGTTACACTTTACCTGTAAGCCTATGCGTATTCTTGTGGTGGAAGACGAACGGCGACTGGCGGAGAATGTGGCCGCGGCCATCCGCGAGGGCGCAGGCTTCGCTGTGGATGTGGCGGAAGATGGAGAGGCCGGTCTGGACCTGGCGGCATTCGGCCACTATGACCTGCTGGTGCTCGACCTGATGCTGCCCCGCGTGGACGGTGCAACCGTGCTCAAGACGCTGCGCGGCAAAGGGGATCGGACTCCGGTGCTGGTGCTGACGGCGAAGCAGGAGACGCAAAGCGTGATCCAGCTGCTGAACCTGGGCGCGGACGATTACCTGGCCAAGCCGTTCGACCTGGGGGAGCTGCTGGCGCGGGTAAAAGCGCTGGTACGCCGGGGTAAGGGCGTGGCGACGCCGCTGCTCCGCTTGCGCGACCTGGAGGTCAACACGATGGAGCAAAGTGTGCTGCGGGACGGGACGGCGGTGGATCTGTCGCCGACGGAGTATCGCATCCTCGCGTACCTGCTCCACAAACCGCGGGTGGTGGTTTCAAAGCGGGAGTTGCTCGAGCATCTGTACGACTACAACTGGGAGCGGCACTCGAACGTTATTGAGGCGCATGTGTCCAACCTGCGCAAGAAGCTCGATGGCGGCGACGCGCGGCCTTACATCCAGACGCTGCGAGGGCGCGGCTACCGGCTGCAGCCGGAGGAGGTCCGGTAATGAGCGGGCACTCCGTTGTGCGGCGCGTCGTGACCCTGCTGCTTGCGGTGGAGCTGCTGGCAGCGGTGGCGGTGACCGGCTTTGCGTTCTTCTATGAGCGCCATGCCCATTTTCGGTCCTTCGACGTGGGCCTGCGCGGGCGCGCCGACACCGTGATGGGTGCGGTCGAAGACGCCGACGACGCCAGCCTGGGAGTGATGCTCGACACGACGGATTTGAGGCTGCCGGAAGACGACGTCTACGCGGTGCGTGAAGACGAAGCAAAAGAACTGGGGCGATCGGAACGTTGG
>CAXTWP010000302.1:3005-3995 GCA_964247945.1 uncultured Acidobacteriaceae bacterium
GTGGAAGGGAGAGACAAGGTTTTTCTCCGTGGAGATACATGGCCATAGCTACCGCGGTCTGCGCCTGCATGGGGTGCGGGTGGTCAATCCGATGGCGGCCAACGTTCGGCATCCCATCACCGTCCTTTATGCTTCCCCGACGCGACGCGTATGGGCGTCGGTGACGGGCGCGGTCGAGGTGTTCGCGCTGGCAAACGGACTGCTGATCGCGGTGACGGCGCTGGCCGTGCCCTGGCTGGTCCGGCGGAGTCTGCGGCCGTTGCGGGAGCTGGCGGAGGATGCGGCAGCCATCACGGTCAATGCCTGGAACTTCATGCCGGGCAAGAATGTGCGCGACGTGGCCGAGCTGCGGCCGCTGGTGGACGCGATGGAAGGGCTGATCGCCCGGCTGGAACGGTCGTTTACCCAGCAGCGGCGGTTTGTCGGCGATGCCGCGCATGAACTGAAGACGGCGGTCGCGGTGGTCAAATCGTCGATCCAGCTGCTGGAGTTGCGGGCGAGGACGGCGGCGGAATATGAAGCGGGGCTAAAGCGCTGCTACGCCGATTGCCTGCGTATGGAAGAGCTTGCCCAGCAGATGCTGCTGTTGGCGCGGGTGGAGGAGGCGGCGATGCCTGTGGCGGGGAAAACGAGTCTATGCGACGGGATCGCGGCGGCAATGCACGATTTGGAATCGCTTGCGGCGCTGAAGGGGGTGAAGTTGCTGGCCGAACAAGAGGCGGATGTGATCGTGGATGTGGAGCCCGAGATGCTGCGCAGCCTGCTCGTAAACCTGCTGACGAACGCTGTGCAGCATAGCCCGGCCGGGGCGTGTGTGCGGATCAGGGTCACCGTTGCGGAGGGCGATGAGACGCGGCTCTCGATCGAAGACAACGGAGAGGGGATCGCGCCCGAGGCCCTGCCGTTTATCTTTGACCGGTTCTACCGGGGCGATCCTTCACGGTCGCGCAAGACGGGGGGGACCGGTCTGGGGCTGGCCATCTGTAAGGC
>CAXTWP010000303.1:0-3991 GCA_964247945.1 uncultured Acidobacteriaceae bacterium
AGTGAGGTGGTCGACGGTGTAGGCGAACGGGACCTCGAAGCCAGTGATCTTGATCCAGGGGGCGGAGACGGCGTGGAGGGCTTCGGGGGCGTTGGCGGCGGTGAGGACGGCCCAAAGATAGGCAACGATGGCGGCGGGGATGGCGGTGAAGAGCAGGGCGATGCCGGTGACGACGATGCGCGGCAAGCGGCGGCCGAGAGTCCCGTTGAGCAGGAAGCCGGTGAAGGGAAGCAGCGGGATGAGCCAGAGGAGATTGGGGTTCATAAGTGAGGCGGGTTATTTATTTCATTCGTTGTTCGAGGTTGGTAATGCGTACATCGTGGCGTGCTTGTTCGGCGTAGAACTCACGCACGTCCTTTTGAATGGCGTCCAGCTTGCCCAGCATCTTGGAACGCAAGTTGTTGATGGCTTGGTTGCTGAAGAACGTGGCGGCCACGATGGTCGCTATGGTGATGCTGACTCCCGCGATGTCGTGCATGGTGCCTCCCTATGACGGATTCTAGTTCTTCATCAGGTTGACGGCGTCGATGTTGAGCGTCTGGCGGGTGCGGAAGATGGCGATGATGATGGCGAGGCCGACGGCGGCTTCAGCTGCGGCGACAACCATGACGAAGAAGACGAAGATTTGACCCTGCACCTGATGCCACATATGGGCGAAGGCGACGAAGGTGAGGTTGACGGCGTTGAGCATGAGTTCGATCGACATGAAGACGGTGATGATGTTGCGCTTGATGAGGAACGCGGCGATGCCGATCGAGAAGAGGATGGCGGCGAGGATGAGGTAGGCGGCGATGGGGACCATTAGCGATTCCACCTTCCTGCTGCAACCAGTAACTTGTAAGCGAGTAAGCCGGAGATAAGACCGGTTATCACAATGCCGATGGTCCAACCGTGCAATAGAAAGTGTTGCATGATTACTGCTCCTTCCGGGCGAGCACGACGGCTCCGAGGATGGCGACGAGGATGAGGATGGAGGTGACCTCGAAGGGAAGCAGAAGGCGAGTGAAGAGGACGTGGGAGATCTCGTTTATGTTCGAGACGGTCCCTCCGAGATATCCGCCGAGGCTGGTGTTGCCGAGGGCGCGGCGTTCGGAGAGGAAGACGAAGGAGAGCAGGCAGAAGATGGCGGCGGCTCCGGGAAAGCCGGCGATGTAGGCGGCGCGGCTGCCGGTGGTGCGCTCTTCCTCACCCGCGTTGAGCAGCATGATGACGAAGACGAACAGGACCATGATGGCGCCGGAGTAGACGATGACCTGCGCGGCGGCGAGGAACTCGGCCCCGAGCGACCAGTAGAGGACGGCGAGCGACATCATCACGACGACGAGCGAGAGGGCGGAGTTGATGGGGTGGCGCTGAAGGAGCAGGTTGAGCGCCGCCGCGACCGCCAGACCGCCGAAGATGAGGAAGAGTGCGAGTTCCATGAAGTGGCCGGTCTCTCCGCCTGATGCAGTAATGATGTGCTGGTTACTCTACGCGATTGTAATCCAAGGCGTTGCGGTTGGGTCAGGCATACCTGCTGCGCATCCATAAACGTATACTTTATAAGGAAGATCACGGAGAAACGCATATGGACTGGTCTCATTGCGAGCTTGTCGAGGTCGTTGCGGACAAAGTGAGCGGAGCGCCCGTTTTCAAGGGGACCCGCCTACCTGCCAGCACTGTGGTTGAAAACATGGACGCCTATATGGACGAGGGGCTTTCACTTGAACAGGCGATCGAGGCCACGCTGGAGAGCTTTCCAAGCGTGCCACATGGAGCTGAGGGCATACGCGGCGTTCTGTCGTACCGTGAATCGCGCGAGCACAAGCTGGTTTCATGAAGGTGCTCTTGGACGAAGGAGTGCCTCGACAGTTGCTGCACAGTCTTCGCAAACATAATGTGACGACGGTGCCTGACGCGGGCTGGGCGTCGATAAAGAACGGCGTACTCCTCGAATTGATCGAACAGTCAGATTTTGGCGTCTTTATGACCTGCGACAAGAACATGGAGTATCAACAGAGCGAGCTCACGCAGAGCTCCTTTGCGGTTCTGGTTCTGAGCACGAATCACTGGCCTTCGATGGAGCCTCACGTCGACAGAGTCGTTGAGGCGGTCGAGCAGTGTAAGCCGGGGAGCGTCTTCAAGATCGAATGCGGCCGCTTTATTCCGCGCAAGTTCCGGACATCGTCCGCGTAGAGCACCTTAGCCGCGCAGGGCCATGACGAGCGACGTGATGACGATGTTGGCCATGGCGATGGGCAGCAGGAACTTCCAGCCGAAGCCCATGAGCTGGTCGTAGCGGAAGCGGGGGAGCGTGGCGCGTATCCATATATAGAGGAGGAGGAACGCGAAGATCTTGACCACGAACCAGAGGACGGAGAAGACGCCGTGGAGGATGGGCGTGTTGAGGAAGCCGTCGAAGAGGTGGCCGAAGGGGCTGGACGCGCCGCCCAGGAAGAGGAGTGTCGCGACGCAGCCGACGGTGATCATGTTGGCGTACTCGGACATGAAGAACATGGCGAACTTCATGGAGGAGTATTCGGTGTGGTAGCCGGCGACGAGCTCGGACTCGGCCTCGGGGAGGTCGAAGGGGGAGCGGTTGGTCTCGGCGTAGGCGGCCATGAGGTAGATGAAGAAGCCGATGAACTGGAAGCCGCCGAAGAGGTTCCAGGAGGCCATGCCGTGCGCGGACTGGCTGGCGACGATGTCGCGGAGGGAGAGCGACTGGGCGCGGAGGACGACGCCGACGAGCGAGAGGCCGAGGGCGAGCTCGTAGGAGATGAGCTGCGAGGTGGCGCGGAGGGAGCCGAGGAGGGAGAACTTGTTGTTCGAGGCCCAGCCGGAGAGCGCGATGCCGTAGACGCCGATGGAGGTGGCGCCAAGGATGACGAGCAGGCCGATGTTGAGGTCGGCGATCTGGAAGACGTTGACGCCCTGGACGAGGGTGGTTGCGCCGAAGGGGACGACGGCGATGGAGATGAGCGAGCAGGTGAGCGCGATGATGGGGGCGACGAGGAAGAGCGGGCGCGCGATGGCGAGGGGCATCAGGTCTTCCTTGAGGAAGAGCTTTGCGCCGTCGACCAGCGGCTGGAGGATGCCGCCGGGGCCGACGCGGGAGGGTCCCCAGCGGTTCTGCATCCGGCCGAGGACCTTGCGCTCAAGCAGTACGGTGTAGGCGACGGCTGTGAGCGTGATGAGGAGGACGACGACGATCTTGAGGATGGTGAGAGCGAGGAACGTCAGGAATGGGCTGAGGTGGGGCATGGGTGCTTAAAAGCTCTCCTACTTTAGGAAGAATGCCGCGATGTACATTATGAGAGCCAAAGACCAACTAACTGCCAGTCGTTTTACTTTACCGGGCACCGGACGTATGAGGATGTAAGGAGTAGCGCAACACACGACACAGATAGCCGAGACCTTGAGTGGGTTGAAGTGATACTTCATTTGTGCAAGCGATGAAAGTGCATTCACTGCTATTGCAAAGAGGAAGGTTTGCTCGAAGTCTGATATGTAAAAACGCCGCTGCTTCCGTGGTATCGGTGATGTTGCGGCGGCGGAAGTGAGATTGTTCATAGTCATATGAAAACTCATCAGTCGGCGGCTTGCTGGTCGAGAACGGGGAGCTTGCGGCTCTCGAACTCGTTGAGGTTTGTCAGCATATCCGAGTAGCGCCCGAGGGTGCCGGATGTGAAGAGGGTATCCCCGGCGGGCAGGACGAGGTCGCGGCGGGTGGCTTCGGATTGTATCTGGACGAGTTCGCCGCCCGATGCGGGCGACAGGTGCTGGTCGTTGCCGCTGAGGAGTTGGAGACGGAGGAGGGTGTCGTAGCCGGGGACGAGGCGATGGATCTCGTCGAGGATAGCGAAGGGATCAAAGGGGCTGAGGCGCGGCTCCATGTTGTTCGCGGTGAGCCAGACGGCGTGGCGGTCGGCCTCGCCGGACTGTGCGCCGCGGGACTGGCCGAGGTCCGAGCGGACGCCGGTAGTTGTGCCACGGCCGAAGGGGACGAGCG
>CAXTWP010000304.1:0-3977 GCA_964247945.1 uncultured Acidobacteriaceae bacterium
GCTTTGCAAAATGCTGAAGGACACAAGCTTAACGCGCACAAGATGGTCCAGGACTACGTAGAAAACCCACCGCAGGAGAAGCATGGTTTCGGTATCTGGACCTCCTATTCCAAACCTTTGGCAAAGGCCAGTCTGCGTCTCACCTCCGATCCGCGCGGGTGCCTGGTAAGTCTGCGCTTCGATTACAGCTGGACGGTCACGGAGGTCGTCGCGGCTGTCCCGAAGGACGGCAACACGGCGATCGGATCCAGCAATCGCCGTTTGGAACGCCAGTACCTCGATTCAATTACGGTCCGCGTCATGCATGCTCCCTGAGGCGGCTTGCTATCCGGCGACGCCTCGCTCTACCTTAGAGGGATGTCAACCGCTGTAGCTCCCGCGCCTCTCGCCTTCGGCTTCGCGTCCCTTCCCTTTGAAGAAAAGCTGGATCGCTTCGCCAAGGTTGCTGTCCACGTCGGCCTCAACCTCCAGTCCGGGCAGGAACTGGTCATCTCCGCGTCCATCGAGATGCTTCCCCTCGTGCGCCGCATTACCGAGCATGCCTACAAAGCCGGCGCGCTGCTCGTCACCACCTTCTACGGCGACGACGAAGCCGTCCTCGCCCGCTACCGGCATGCTCCCGACGCTTCCTTCGACCACGCCGCGCAATGGATGGCCGACGGCATCCACGCGGCGTTCAAGGGCGGGGCGGCTCGCCTTGCCATCGCCGGCGCAAATCCTGCCCTGCTGGCGGGCCAGGACCCCGCCAAGGTCTCCCGCGCCAACATCGCCGGCTCCAAGGCCAACAAGCCCGCGATGGAGTTGATCACCCGCCACGCCATTAATTGGTCTATCGTCGCCGCCGCCACGCCCGCTTGGGCAAAGCTCGTTTTTCCAGGTGTATCCGAGGAGGAAGCGGTCACCAGGCTGTGGGACGCCATCTTTGTCGCCTCCCGCGCCACTTCGGACGATCCGGTCGTGGCGTGGAAGGAGCACACTCGCAACATCCACCGGCGCGTTGCCTACCTGAACGACAAACGCTTTCGTGCCCTGCGCTTCCACAACGCCGAGGGGACGACGGACCTGACCGTCGGCCTTGCGGATGACCATCTCTGGGCCGGCGGCGGCGGCGAATCCGGCAACGGCATCTTCTGCAACGCCAACATCCCCACGGAGGAATGCTTCACCACCCCGCACAAGGACCGCGTAGACGGCATCGTGACGGCTTCAAAGCCGCTCTCGCACCAGGGTACGCTCATCGAAAACATCGTCTGCACCTTTGAAGGCGGCCGCATCGTCAAGGCCACCGCCACCTGCGGGGAAGACGTCCTCAACCGCCTCATCGCCACCGACGAGGGCGCGCGGCGTCTCGGTGAAGTCGCCCTTGTTCCCCACTCCTCTCCGATCGCCCAGAGCGGTGTACTTTTCTGGAACACGCTCTTCGACGAAAACGCCGCCAGCCACATAGCGCTCGGTCAGGCCTACGCCACCTGCCTTAAGGACGGCGAACATATGGACCAGGCTACCCTCGCCGGCCTGGGCGCAAACTCCAGCTTGATCCACGTCGATTGGATGATCGGGGGGGGGACCATGAACGTCGACGGTATCGCGGTGGACGGAACCTCGGAGCCTCTGATGCACACGGGCGAATGGGTCTGAGTGAAACGCTCTGAACGGATTGAGTATCGGCATCCGGTCAGAGCGCTCTTGTTGGTGAAGCCTGCTGCAAGCGAACTCTTTAGCCGGACCGCACTCTCAAGAGATTTCGCCGTACAGTTCCGTCGTAAGAAAATCGCGGAAGGGGCCTTCGACGAAGGTAATCAAGAGCTCTCCGGCACGGGCAAACCGAGTGTTTGCGTAGACTTCGCTGCCGAGCTCGGTCCGCTTACGCAGCAGAATCTCTTCAAGCGCGGAGCGGATGCGCGATGTGTCGATCAGGTGGCCGTCTTCTGTCTTCGCGCCGTAGCGATTCCACTGCCAAAGTTGAGCGCGGGAGATCTCCGCGGTCGCGGCGTCCTCCATCAGGTTGAAGATGGGCACGCAGCCGATCCCGCGCAGCCACGATTCGAGGTAAAGCAGGCTGATCTCGATGTTGCGAACGAAGCCTTCCTCCGTGATTTTGCCGGATGGAATCTCAAGCAGGTCTGAGGCCTTCACGTCTACCGGCGAGGATCGCCGCTTGGTGATCTGATTCGCCTCCGGCATCCACTCGTCGAAGACCTCCATCGCGACTGGCACCAGTCCGGGATGCGCCACCCAGGTACCATCGTGCCCGGCGCTGGCTTCGCGGATTTTGTCCTTACGCACCCGCTCCATAGCGGCGGCGTTGGCCTCGGCATCGTTGCGGATGGGGATCTGCGCGGCCATGCCCCCCATGGCGTGCGCGCCGCGGCGATGACAGATCTCGATCAGGCGGCGGACGTATGCGGCGAGGAACGGCTGCTCCATTGTGACGTCGCCCCGCTGCGGTAACACAAAGGCGGGATTGTTCTGGAACTTCTTGATAAAGCTGAAGATATAGTCCCAGCGCCCGCAGTTCAGGCCGACCGAGTGTTCACGCAGCTCGTACAGGATCTCTTCCATCTCAAAGGCAGCAGTGATGGTTTCGATCAGCACGGTCGCCCGAATCGTGCCGCGCGGGATACATGCGGAATCCTCGGCGAAGTTGAAGATGTCGTTCCATAACCGGGCCTCCTGGTGGCTTTCGAGCTTCGGCAGGTAGAAGTAGGGCGCGCTGCCGCGATCGAGAAGGACCTGAAAGTTGTTGAAGAAGTACACTCCGAAGTCAAAGAACGAGGCGGAGATCGGACCGTGCGCACCACCCCAGTGCTGTTCCACCATGTGCAGCCCGCGCGGCCGCACAAACAGCACGGCAGGATTTTCGTTGAGCTGGTAGCGCTTGCCTTCGGGCGACACATACGTAATCTCGCGGCAGTTGGCGTCGTACAGGTTCTGCTGGCCTTCGACGCAGTTGGCCCAGGTGGGCGCGGTAGAGTCTTCGAAATCCGCCATAAAGACCTTCGCCCCGGAGTTGAGCGCGTTAATCACCATCTTGCGATCGGTCGGGCCGGTGATCTCAACGCGGCGGTCCTTCAACTCGTCAGGGATGGACGCGACGGTCCACGGGGCCTGCCGAATAGCTTGCGTCTCTGGGAGGCAGCCCGGCAGCACGCCCCGGTCAAACTCCGCCTGACGGACCTTGCGGCGATTGAGCAGGTTGATGCGCTCGGGTTCAAACCTCAGGTCGAGCTCTTCAAGAAAGCTCCTAACCGCCGGCGAAACGACTTTCTGGGCGAGCGGGACCAGGCGGCCGGATTCAGGTCGAGGCGGCGTAGTAAGGGTGGCCATAATGCTTCCTCCAAAGGTGACAAGTAAAAAGCCGCGCTCACGCAATAACGCGGAGCGCGGGTGACACACAGCTTTGGCAGCCTGCTTTTAGTGGGCACCCACCGGTTCGGCGTCAAACTGCTCTTCTTCGGTGGACCCGGCCATTGCATTCGTACTGGTCTCGCCGCCGGAGATGGTGGTGGAGACGAGATCGAAGTAGCCGGTGCCGACGAAGCGCTGGTGACGAACCGCGCCGTAACCCTGGTCGGTGATCGCGAACTCGCGCTGCTGTAAATTGGAATAAGCATACATGCCGTCCATGCTGTAAGCCCGCGCGAGCTCGAACATAGACAGATTGAGCGCGTGAAAACCGGCGAGCGTGACGAATTGAAACTTGTAGCCTATCTCACCCAGGCGGCGCTGGAACGACGCGATCTCTGCATCCCCAAGCTTCGCCTTCCAGTTGAACGAGGGCGAGCAGTTGTATGCGAGCAGCTTGCCGGGGTAGACCTTGTGGATCGCCTTGGCGAAGCGCTCCGCCTCCGTGAAGTTCGGCTCCGATGTTTCGCACCAGATCAGGTCGCAGAAAGGTGCGTAGGCCAGGCCGCGGGCTATGGCGATGTCGAGGCCGCCGCGAATGCGGCAGAAGCCTTCTATGGTCTTTTCCCCGG
>CAXTWP010000305.1:0-1402 GCA_964247945.1 uncultured Acidobacteriaceae bacterium
CCCCGGTCACGTCCCCATCTTCATCCTTGTCGAGACCAAGCAAGGCTCCTCGCCGCGCCTCAAACTCACCGAGCCCGAGCCCTTTTCCTCCGCCACCTTCGACGCCCTCGACGCCGAGATCCGCTCGATCTTCCCACTCTCGGAGATGATCACCCCGGACGACGTCCGCGGCGCATACCCCACCCTCAATGCCGCCATCCTCGCCGGCAACTGGCCTTCGCTCGCAAGCGCCCGCGGCAAAGTCGTCTTCCTTCTCGATCAGCGTCCCGTCGGACCCGTCTATCTCGCCGGCCATCCCTCGCTGCGCGGCCGCGTCCTCTTCACCCACGCCGCACCCGGCCAACCCGACGCCGCCTTCATCGAGCGCAATGACGGCCCCGCCGCCGACATCGCCGCCCTTGTCCGCCAGGGTTATCTCATCCGAGCCCGCACCGACGCCGACACCAAACAGGCCCGCATCAATGACACCTCCACCCGCGACGCTATGATTGCCGGCGGTGCCCAGCTCCTCAGCACCGACTACCCCATTAACGAGCCCGCGCGCTGGCCCGGCAACTTCGTCGTCACATTGCCCGGTAAGGTCGTCGCCCGCTGCAATCCAGTCAACGTCGCCATGCCGTGTCCCGCCGAGCTTGACCGTAATCCCGATAATTAGTCATCGACTCAAAGGGCACGAACTGGATGCCGGCAGCCTTCTCCCGCCTCCAGCGAACAGCATCCCGCCTACCAGGTGCGCAGGCAAGGTGTTGGCTATGCTTTGCGTCCCTGTGATGGTCCGATCGGATGCAACTGCTCCAGACGCAGATGGTTCTCCACCCACTTCATGATCCGTTGACGCATCGGAACAACTTCCGGGCAGGTCGCAAACACCTCGCGGCTACAGCTGGACAGAATATGGATGGCTTCGCCATCGGCGCGCGTCTTACGCTCCTTCGACAGAAACATGCGCGAATCGACGAGGTACTCCAGCGCATGGCCAAGAATCTCCAGAGCCTGACCCTGCTCACGGTTCGGCCGCCGAAGAACCATCTGCGGACGCTCCGCGGGTTGGCGGGAGGGCATCGTAAGCACACGCTTTTCCTGCGAAGTTGGACGGGGAACCAGGAAGGGGGCCGGTGCGGGAATGGGCGAGGCAGACATAGTCCAGATCTCCAATAATTCCCTTATCGGCACTCCTCTTAGAAACTTTATGCCTGTCTCTCTTGTTCTACACAGCCCCTTCCGGTACGGTATTCCTTGTCCAAAGAAGATCCAGTGGCCCATGGCCCCGTCCGAGTGGCCTCGCCGTACGCATCGCTCGGGTAACATACCGCTTTGCCGACCATGCCGCCTCCAGCAGGTCCTGCCCCGACACAAGCGCGCTGAGCAAAGCGCTTGAATGCGCGCAGCCCGTCCCATGGGG
>CAXTWP010000305.1:1412-2696 GCA_964247945.1 uncultured Acidobacteriaceae bacterium
GGTTCCAGATGCCCACCGGTCGCCAGCACGGCAAGCCGCGGATGCCTCCGCTGTATCGCGCGAGCGGCATCGACCATCTCTTCTCGCGTCCCTACACGTTTGCCCGTAAGCCGCCTCAGCTCCTCGAGGTTCGGCGTCACGACGCTCACCAGGGGCAGCAGCCGGGAACGCAGCAAAGCCACCCCCTCCGCCGAAAGCAGATCCCGGCCCGAGCTCGACCGCACGACTGGGTCCAGCACCACGGGTACAGAAGGAATACCCTCCACACATGCCGCGACCGTCTCTACCATAGCGGCCGTCCCCAGCATACCGATCTTGATTCCCGTCGCCGGAAGGTCCTCGTGCAGCCGCTCCAGAGTCGCGCGTACGATCTCGGGCGAAATCGGGTACGTCGCCGCGACCCCGAGCGTCGACTGGACCGTAAGCGCCGTGATGCAGGACGTCCCAAACAGCCCGTGCGCCGCGAAGACCATCAGGTCCGCCGTAACCCCCGCGCCGGAAGAAGGATCGAAGCCCGCAATCGTCAGCACCGTCTTCATCGTCTCTAGCCTACGCCGACGCTGGAGCCTTCGCACCACGCTGTAGCCTAAAGTGCGGAAGTTGTAGCCTGTAGACACCATGATCTCGCCCGCCGCCGACCCGCGCGACCGCCTCATCGTTGCCCTTGACTTCCCTCACGCCTCTCCCGCGCTCGCGCTGCTCCGTCAACTCAGCGACACCTGCCGCTGGGTCAAGGTGGGCATGGAGCTCTTCTACGCCGAAGGCACGGGCCTGACGCGTCAACTTCGCTTTCGCGGCTACAACGTCTTCCTCGATCTAAAACTTCACGATATCCCCAACACGGTTGCCGCTGCCGTCCGCTCCGCCGCTCAGGCGCAAGCCTCGTTGCTCACCCTTCACGCCGCCGGTGGTCCGGCAATGCTGGAGGCAGCCGCCAACGCAGCCGCCACCCTGCACGACGCTCCCAAACTGCTCGCCGTCACCGTCCTTACCAGCATGGACGCAGCCCAGCTTCACGCCACCGGAATCCCGGACGACCCCGCGGCGCAAGTCCTCCGCCTCGCGCGCCTCGCCTGGAACTCCGGCATCCGCGGCATGGTCTGCTCCGCCGAAGAGGTCGCGCTCCTCCGCGCCGAGCTTGGTCCCGAAGCCGAACTGGTCGTGCCCGGCATACGACCCGCCGGCGCGTCACTCGGCGATCAGAAGCGTGTCGCCACCCCCGCCGAGGCAATCCAACGCGGTGCGTCCCGCCTGGTGATCGGCAGACCCATCACGCAATCAGCC
>CAXTWP010000305.1:2706-3963 GCA_964247945.1 uncultured Acidobacteriaceae bacterium
CAGCCGATCCATCGGCCGCACTAAAAGCGATTCTGGTCTCCATCTAACGGCCTTCTGAATCTGCTCCAATGCTACGAGTGATCTTGCCGGTCGCATCACGGAACTCCAGGATGGGAGTTCCATCGGCCGCAACGCGCGCGGTGAGCCGGTCTCTTCCTTGTTGGTCCTTCAGCACAAGGCTGACCGACTTATCCCGGCCTCGACCGAAGTACGCTCGGTTGACGATCTCCCCCGGGTACTTCGTATGCCATGCCTTGGCTGCGGCGAGGCGCTCAGGCCCCGGTGGCATAGCTTTGACCCGCTGATACTCGTCTGAGAATGTTGGAGTCAGAGGGTAAGGCCGGTCGTCATCATTGACTGCGTAGTACGTATTGCGTGATCCGCCGTCGCTGGAAGACTCCACCACCATCGTTTGGTCACGCTGGTACTCGTCGAAGCTCAAATGACCCCAACTGTGAGTCACGCCGTCTTTATCTTTCTTGCCGCCGAAGATCAAGCCACCATTCTCAGTTCCTTCTTCATCGTTGAAGAGCATCCCTGTGGCATCGCGGTCAGCGCGCGGGTATTCCTTACCCAGATAAAAGGCGCCGGGGAACTCAGCGTTATCCGCAAGAACCATGCGCGTTGTTCCATCAGGCTCCACGATGTTGATCCGATGTACGGTGATCTGGTCGAAGCGAGCGTTAGCATCAGGTCTACGCGCG
This sequence comes from uncultured Acidobacteriaceae bacterium, assembly GCA_964247945.1. Classification (GTDB taxonomy): domain Bacteria; phylum Acidobacteriota; class Terriglobia; order Terriglobales; family Acidobacteriaceae; genus Edaphobacter. The sequence goes on from CAXTWP010000305.1 coordinate 3,411, forward strand.
GCCAAGAGAACGGCTATAAGCAATGTGACCGTGAGCGCACCGGAATAAACGACAAGAAACTGAGGATGCTTAAAGATGTTCATCGCCTTCATGATAGCCAAGGCGGCAGGCACTACACGTTGAACTTGAAGAACAAAATATCGCCGTCCTTCACCACATACTCTTTGCCTTCCGAACGCAGCAGCCCCTTCTCTTTCACCGCCTGCTCGCTGCCGTAGGTGAACAGATCCTCGCAGTGGTAGCAGTCGGCCTTGATGAATCCCTTCTCAAAGTCCGAGTGGATCACTCCCGCCGCCCCCGGTGCCTTCGTGCCTCGCCGGATCGTCCACGCCCGCACCTCCTGCACCCCGGCCGTGAAGTAGGTAATCAGGTCCAGCAGCCGGTAGGCCGAGTGAATCAGCCGATCGAGACCCGGCTCCGCCAGCCCCACATCCTTCAGGAACTCGTCGCGCTCCGCCGGTTCAAGCTCTGCAATTTACGCTTCCAGCACCCCCGAAATCCGCACCCCTTGGCTTCCCTCCTCCCCCGCCCGCCGCTCGACCCCCGCCACCCC
>CAXTWP010000306.1:0-3955 GCA_964247945.1 uncultured Acidobacteriaceae bacterium
GCGTTGGCGGTTTCGGTGTCGAGCATCTTCTGGTCGATCGGCGGGGCGAAGATGCGGCTGCTGAGCATGCCGAGGTTAAGGTAGTGCATCCCCATGGCCGCTACCGCGTAGCCGATGCGGCCGGCGCGCTGCTTGAGGGGCATCTCCGGGCCGGTCAGTTGCGCGATGAAGCGGGTGCTGGGCCAGTCGTAGATGTTGATGGCGCGGGGATGGACGAGGTGATTGTTGGTGAAGTTTGCGCCGGCGTTGAGTTCGAGCAGGACCATGCAGGCTTGCTGCGGGGCGGGCGGTGCGAAGTCGTGGCGCAGGTATTCGAGCGCTTCGACACGCTGCTCGGTCTGGCTGCCGCCCGCGATTGCGAGATTGACGGTGCGGGTCTGAGCGGGGGTGCCGGTGAGGGCGCGGTCGAAGGCGCGCGGATCGAAGCCGTTGTGAACGTGGCTGGTGCCGAAGGCGGCGGTATAGGCCTGGCCGTGCCATTGCCGCATGAGGAGGAGCTTTTCGCTGCGGATGTCGGCGTGGAGCGACAGGCCGTTGCCGATGAGGAGGTGCAGCAGGGCGGCAACGGCAACAAACCCCAACACGCAAGCACCGATCGCGGCGGCGATCTGCCGCGGACCTGTAGCGCGTGCTGGAGGTTGCATGGACAGCCTTGTGCGGAGTGCCGCTGGCGTGGCGTTTCTTTAATTATGCCTGATGTGGATGGATGAAGCCGAACTTGTGTATATGGTAGTTAACCCCATATACACATATTTTCTATAAGACCTTAGATTTGCTAGAATTATGTTTGTGGATCCGCGCAAAAATCCGTTTGCACCTGGTGCCGGGACGCAACCGCCGGAGTTGGCCGGGCGGGAACAGATCTTGGCGGATGCGGATATTCTGCTGGAACGCATCAAGCTGCGGCGACCGGCGAGGAGCCAAATCCTGGTCGGCCTGCGCGGGGTAGGGAAGACTGTACTGTTGAACCGTATCCGGCAGATGGCGGAGGAGAAGGCGTTCCAGGCGCTGTTGATCGAGGCGCATGAGGATAAGTCTTTACCGGCGCTGCTGATCCCGCCACTGCGGAAACTGCTCCTTCGCCTCGACGCGGGCGGGGAACTGAGCGAGAAGACCAAAACGGGACTGCGCGTGCTCCGCAGCTTTATCGGGCGGTTCAAGGCCAAGGTGAAGGTGGGCGACCTGGCGGAGGTCGAGTTGGGCGTCGAGCCGGAGTATGGCGTTGCAGACAGTGGGGACCTGGAGAGCGATCTAGGCGATCTTCTGCTTGCGGTCGCACAGGCGGCGGATGAACGCGGCGCGGCGGTCTGCCTGCTGGTGGACGAGCTGCAGTATCTGGACGAGCGGGAGCTGAGCGCGCTGATTATGGCTCTGCATCAGGTTGGCCAACGAAATCTGCCGTTCGTGCTGGTAGCGGCGGCGTTGCCGCTGATCCTGGGGATCAGTGGAAGCTCTAAATCGTATGCTGAGCGGCTTTTTACATTCCCGGCTGTGGGCGCGCTTGGGGAAGATGCCGCGCGAACGGCGTTGCAGACTCCCGCGGAGGCGCATCATGTCAGCTTTACGGAGACGGCGCTTGCCGAGATTGTCAACAAGACGGAAGGTTATCCTTATTTTTTGCAACAATGGGGATACGAAGCGTGGAACTTTGCCGCGTCGTCCCCGATTACTGTCACGGACGTACAGGGAGCCACGGTCAAGGCCATTCGCCAGCTTGATGAGAGTTTCTTCCGGGTGCGTTTCGACCGGCTTACCCGGCGTGAAAAGGATTTTCTTTTCGCCATGACGGCGCTCGGCGGCGCGCAACAGCGCTCCGGCGATATCGCGGAGAAGCTCGGCGTTAGAATCAACGCGATCGGGCCGCTACGAAGCGTCCTGATCGCCAAGGGCATGATCTACAGTCCGGCACATGGCGATAATGCGTTTACTGTGCCTTTATTCGACGATTTTCTGAGACGCCAGATTGCGCCGGTGGGCATTCACGTTGCCGTGGCACAACAGGGCTTAGTGTAATTACGAAATCCACCTTTTAGGAATTTAGCTTTATGATCTCCGTTTCCAATGTCACGATGCGCTACGGGTCGAAGTTGCTCTTCGAGGATGTCTCCGTTACCTTTACCACGGGGCGCCGCTACGGCCTGACCGGGCCGAACGGTGCCGGCAAATCCACGTTTATGAAGTGCCTGACCGGGGAGATCGACCCGCAGAAGGGCACGGTGGTGAAGCCGCGCAAGATTGGCGTGCTGTCGCAGGACCAGTACGCCTTCGACGCTTACCGGGTGATCGATACGGTCATCATGGGCAACAAGCCATTGTGGGCGGCGCTTGAGGAGCGCGAGGAGATTTACAACAAGGCCGAGATGACGGACGAGGACGGGTCACGGCTGGGTGAGCTGGAGGGGATTGTCGGGGACGAGGACGGGTATGAGGCGGAGTCGAACGCGGCGGTGCTGCTGCAAGGGCTGGATATTCCGGACGAGCTGCATGAGCGCAAGATGAGTGAACTACAGGGCGGCCAGAAGGTGCGGGTGCTGCTGGCGCAGGCGTTGTTCGGCAATCCGCAGGCGCTGCTGCTGGACGAGCCGACGAACTATCTTGATCTGGAGTCGATCCACTGGCTGCAAGATTTTCTGGTGCGGTACAACGGGACGGTGATTACGATCTCGCATGACCGGCACTTTCTGAACAATGTGTGCACCCACATCGCCGATATCGACTACGAGACGATCATCACGTACAACGGCGGGTACGACGACATGGTCTTCCAGAAGACCAGTGTGCGCACGCGCATTGAGAGCCAGAATGAGCAGCGGGAGAAGAAGATTGCGCAGTTGAACGACTTTATCGCGCGGTTCTCGGCGGGAACGCGGTCGAGCCAGGTGAACTCGCGCAAGAAGGAAGTGGAGCGGCTGGCGACGAGCGAGCTGGCGCGGTCGAACATCGCGCGGCCGTATATCAGCTTTAAGATGGATCGGCCTTCGGGTAAGAACGTGTTGGAGTGCGAGGGTGTCAACAAGAGCTATACGCAGCCGGACGGCAAGACGGAGCACGTGATCGACAACTTTTCGGCGGCGGTGCAGCGCGGGGACAAGGTGATCCTGATGGGGCGCAATGGGCAGGGGAAGACGACCATGCTGAAGGCGCTGCTGGCGAACGGGCCGGGAATCGAGGAGACGGACGTGGCGATCGACTCGGGAATGGTGAAGTGGGGGCACGAGGTGCAGATCGGGTACTTCGCGCAGGACCACAAGGGGTCGATCCAGCTGGGGATGACAGCTTCCGATTGGCTGCATCAGTACGATCCGCAGGCGACGAAGGAAGAGATTCGCGGGATATTGGGGCAGATGCTGTTCAAGGGTGAAGAGGGACTGAAGAAGACGGATGCGCTTTCGGGCGGCGAGGCGGCGCGGCTGCTGTTCTGCAAGATCATGCTGCAGAAGCCGAACGTGCTGGTGCTCGACGAGCCGACGAACCACCTGGATCTCGAGAGTATCAACGCGCTGAACCAGGCGATCCAGAAGTATGAAGGGACGGTCTTCCTGGTGACGCACGATCAGGATCTAATTGAAGAGGCGGGGACGCGCATCTGGCACTTCGAGGGTGGCCCGGAGGACTTCCAGATTACCGACCATAAGGGACCTTACGAGGAGTACCAGCAGCAATTGGCCATCGCGGCCAAATGAGCTCGCGGGCTTCGGGCGCGCAGCAGCCAGCTGACCATGGCGGTCTGCCTCCGCTCCAGGCCGCGCTGGTCTCGGGAGCGCTGGCGTGCCTGGGAACTCTGTATCTGCATCATGCGGTGGGGCAGCAGCTGGCGTATCCGCCGACAGACTCGGACTGGTACCGCGCGATGGCCGCGGGACGGAGTGTGATTAGGCCGTTCGGCAACCGGGTACTGGGACCATTTCTGGCGCATCTGCTGGGGCGTGCCGGCGACTCGTCGGATGAGGCGGGC
>CAXTWP010000307.1:0-3924 GCA_964247945.1 uncultured Acidobacteriaceae bacterium
CTAACGTAGTGATGTCGGCCTGAACGACTTCAAGCTGGGCCATGGTCGGTCGTTTTTCTCCTGGTCGTCAGCTGCAGGCGCGGCGTGAGAGGTGTGGCAAAACGAGGCATCACAGTTCATCGTGGTGTAACACTCTTTTCGCATCTCTTCCCTATGGTTGCTCTACGCATCCAATCCGACCTTTAGGCGATCTCAAAATGGCAACTCCGGTACTGACACCGTCTGTTCTCGACGAAAAGCTCAAGAAATCTTCTCCCGGCATGATCGGCGGCGCGGTCTTCGGCGTCATGCTGGTCGGCGGCCTCATCTACATCGGCCTCAAACTGGGCAAAGACCTCTCGGTCGTCCATTCGCCCTCGGTCTTCCCGTTTGTGCTGCTGGGCGTGGCGCTTCTGATCGCTCTGGGTTTTGAGTTTGTGAACGGCTTTCACGACACAGCCAACGCGGTCGCGACGGTGATCTATACCCATTCGCTTGAGCCGCACATCGCAGTCGTGTGGTCCGGTATGTGGAACTTCATCGGGGTACTTACGAGCTCGGGCGCGGTGGCGTTCGCGATCATCTCACTGTTGCCGGTAGAGTTGATTCTGAAAGTAAGCGCCGGTTCGGGGTTTTCGATGGTCTTCGCGCTGCTCACGGCCGCCATCCTCTGGAACCTGGCGACCTGGTGGCGCGGTCTGCCCGCGTCGAGTTCGCACACCATGGTTGGGTCGATCATCGGCGTGGGCGTGGCCAACCAGTTGATGCGCGGCAACTCCGGCACTTCGGGCGTCGAGTGGGACCAGGTGGTTAAGGTCTTCAAGGCGCTGCTGATCTCGCCGATCGTCGGCTTCGTGATGGCCGCGCTGATCTTCTTTATCTTCAAACTGGTGGCGAAAGACCCGCGGCTCTACAAGGCACCGGAAGGCACGGCTCCGCCGCCGTTCTACATTCGCGCGCTGCTGATTCTCACCTGCACGGGCGTCAGCTTCTTTCACGGCTCGAATGACGGCCAAAAGGGTATGGGGCTGATCATGTTGATCCTGGTCGGCACGGTGCCGACAGCCTACGCGCTGAACCACACGGTGAATGCGTCGCAGGTGCAGACCTTCGCCGCAGTCTCGACCCAAGTGGCTAGCGCGCTTGATAACTATAAGCAGCCGGGCGCGGTGCTCGGCGACGCGACCCCGGAGTTGGAGCACTTCATCAGGTCCAAGGCGTATGACGCAGGCGTGATTCCGGCCCTACAGGAGATGGTGACGGATATCCGCAACGAGGCCAGCTCCTACGGCGCACTGGCCAACGTGCCCGCGACCATGCAAGCGAACGTTCGCAACCAGATGTATCTGACCAGCGAGACCCTACGCCTGATGCCGAAGCTGGGACCGAAGATGTCCGCGGGGGACATCAAGATCATCGCTAACTACAAGGGTTTCCTCGATAAGTCGACGAAGTTCATCCCCACCTGGGTGAAGGTCGCGGTCGCGCTGTCGCTTGGGCTGGGCACCATGGTGGGCTGGAAGCGCATCGTGGTGACGGTCGGCGAGAAGATCGGCAAGACGCACCTGACCTATGCGCAGGGCGCGGCGGCCGAGATCACGGCGATGATCACCATCGGCATGGCGGACGGCTACGGTCTCCCGGTGAGTACGACGCACGTGCTTTCATCGGGCGTGGCCGGGACCATGGCGGCGAACAAGAGCGGTCTGCAGATGTCGACCATTCGGGACATCGCGCTGGCGTGGGTCTTTACGCTGCCGGTGGCGGCGCTGCTCTCGGGGTGCCTGTTCTGGTTGTTCAACACGATTGCCAGATAACCCTTAGACGGGCAGGTAGGCCCGCTCATGGATGGCGGCCCCTCTGTTTGAGGGGGCCGACGAGGCGAAGCGCGATTGAAGACGGTTGCATGGTTGCAGTAGGATCACCCGGTACGGTATTCACCATCATCAGGGGCCGGGAGCAGCATGGGTACGGTTGCAAACAACAGCATGTGGCTTAAGAGGGCGTTTCGCGGAGCGCTCAGCGTGGCCTTGATCGCCCTCTATGCGGGAGGAGCAAATGGCCAGACCGTGCCTGCACCAACTGCGGCTACGCTCCCTCATGGTAAGCAGGTTCATCTCAAGCACGTCCTTGTCATCGGGCAGACAAAGGGTTTCGAGCATGATTCCGTCTCCCCGACGATGGCGGCCATCTACCGGATGGGCGAGGAGAGCGGCCTGTGGGACACCATGATCCGCACCGATACCGAACTGCTTACCAAGCAGCCGCTCAAGAATAATGCCAAGAATCTGGACTACTTCGATGTTTTAATTTTCGCCAGTACCACCGGCGAACTGGAGATGAGCGACAGCCAGAAGCAGGATATGTTGTCCTTTATCAAAGACGACGGAAAGGGTTTCGTCGGTATCCACGCGGCGCTCGATACGAACTATAAATGGCCGGAGTACGGGGAGATGATCGGCGGGTGGTTCGACGAGCACCCTTGGATGACCTTCAACGCGCCCATCGTCAATGAAAGTACGGAGTTTCCCGCGGTGCGGCATCTTCCCGCGGCCTTTATGAAGTACGACGAGATCTATCAACCGAAGGAGTGGTCGCGGAGTAAGGTGAACGTACTGCTGAGTCTAGATGCGAGTAAGTTGGACTACGAGAATAATCCTCGCATCCATCGGTCGGACCATGACTTCGCCATTGCCTGGACGAAGACTTATGGAAAAGGCCGCGTCTTTTACTCCACGCTGGGCCACACGGAAGAGTCCTGGAAAGATCCGGATATTACAACCATGTACTTTGAGGCGATCAAGTGGGCGCTGGGGATGACGGAAGGAAGCACAGCCAGTCATCCGCGGAAGCAGCCGCTTAACCGCTAAACTCCAGCCGGCCGGGAACTGACAGTATATGAAGAAGATCGGCATGGGGCTTATCGGGCCTGGGTTTGTCGCGGAGCACCACATCGACGCGGCGCGGCGGCTTGGAAACGTGGATGTCGTCGCGATTGCGGGCTCGTCGCCTGAGTCGGCGCAGCGCAAGGCGGCCGCGTATAAGGTGGATCGCAGCTACGGCGACTACCGGGAGCTGATTGCGGACCCTGATGTCCACGTGATCCATAACACCACACCCAACCACCTGCATCTGCCCGTGTCCATGGCGGCGCTCGGGGCGGGCAAGCATGTGATCTCCGACAAGCCGCTGGCGCTGAATCCCGCCGAGGGCAAGCGGCTGCGCGACGCGGCGCGCGATGCCGGGGTGGCCCATGTCGTGACCTTCAACTATCGCGGCAACCCGCTGGTGCAGCAGGCCCGCGCGATGGTCGAAGAGGGGACCGCGGGCCGTGTCAACTTCATTCACGGCCACTACCTGCAGGACTGGATGACGGACCCGAATGTGTATTCGTGGCGGTCGGACCCGGCGAAGGGCGGCGCAAGTTCGGCGCTGGGCGACATCGGCTCGCACTGGTGCGATCTGGCGGAGCACGTCTCCGGGCTGAAGATTGTGTCGGTGCTGGCTGACCTGAGCACGGTCGTCGGCACGCGGTATAGTTCGGGCGGCTCGGCGGAGGCGTTTTCCAGCAGCGCGGCTGATGCCCGCGCCGCCGTCCAGGTGACCGCCGAAGACCTCGGTTCGGTTCTGCTTCGCTTCGATAACGTGGCTAAGGGGACCTTCTCCGTGGGACAGGTGCTGCCGGGCCATAAGAACGACCTGCAACTGGAAGTGAGCGGCCTTGGCTGTTCGCTCAAGTGGAGGCAGGAGCAGCAGAATGAGCTCTGGATCGGCCGCCACAACGAGCCCAACAGCGTTATGGGTAAAGATCCGGGGCTGGTCTCGCCCGCGGCGCGCCGCTACGTCCATCTGCCTGGCGGACACCAGGAGGGTTGGCCGGACGCCTTCCTGAATTTGATACGCGAGGCGTACCGGTGGATCGAAGACGGCGCGGTACTTGAGACG
>CAXTWP010000308.1:0-3907 GCA_964247945.1 uncultured Acidobacteriaceae bacterium
TCACATGCGGCTTCGACCGGTCAAACTTTTCCTTGCCCATAAAAACTCCCTCTAAGGTATTGCCGGCTCTCCGGCGTTGTGAAGTGTAGTGATACCGTGCTCAGTAGTAGGCGTACAGCTTGAAGAACTTCTGCCGAAGCGCAGGCTCAACCTGCTCCAAACTGGCCAGATAGAACTCCCGTATCTGTCCTTGGTCTGCATTACCGAGTTGTGTGTACTCCGCTACCGCCTGATCCCCGAGCATCTTCTTGCGAAGTACGGTCTCAAAATCACGTATGCGCAGTCCCGAACGCTCTAAAGACCGCAGAAAACCCACCACGGAAGCCGAAGAGAACGAAGATGCAATGGCTCCATGGACCGCGCCAAAGCTGTGAGGGTTCTCAACCGGAAGAACTGCCTGCTCATACATCGCTGCCAATACCCATCTCCTGCTGCAAACCCGAATCTTTGGAGCGGGAGACGGGAATCGAACCCGCGACCAACAGCTTGGAAGGCTGTGACTCTACCACTGAGTTACTCCCGCGCCGGGCCTGATCTCCCAAGCCGTTCAAACCTGCCGAATCTGGAGCTGACGGAGAGGCTTGAACTCTCGACCTCTCCCTTACCAAGGGAGTGCTCTACCACTGAGCTACGCCAGCGCATTCTCTCGAACCATACAAGACTAACAAAATCTCACCGGGAACGCATCCTGCCCAACATCACGCGGAACGCAAAGAACCCCAAAAGGATCAGGCACAGGGAACGGTACTTGCCCGGCTCCATCGTAAACCTCGCGCCCCCCGCAAGCGCTGTCAGCGCGGCGAGCGCAACCACCATGCGTCCCGTGCCGGCAGGGCTGAAGTCCACGTTCCTGTCCCGCCTCGATCAAAAAGTGGTGCACAGGGGAGGATTCGAACCTCCGTAGCGCATAACGCGGCAGATTTACAGTCTGCTGCCATTAACCACTCGGCCACCTGTGCCCCTCACCGCAACCGCCTCTGCCCGCGAGACCCTGAACGCAACCCATACAGCGAACGTGTAGCCGCCAAAGGCACATACACAGCTCGACTCAGGAGCGGCGGCGAATCCAACAGCCAGGACGGCTGTAGCACAACCAAACCTTTACATCCAAACCGTAAAGTGAACTGGAGCTGGCGAAGGGACTTGAACCCCCGACCGCCTGATTACAAATCAGGAGCTCTACCAGCTGAGCTACGCCAGCCCACAAAGAACCGTGCAGTGCACTCTTCCGGAGAAGCTGAGGCATACAGCCATGTCCGCGCGCAGTGTCCCGCACGTTCAAACTTAGCATAGCCGCCACGGCACCGCAATGTGTAAGTCGCCGAGCCCCGCCAACCTCAGCGTCCGGAAATATGTTTGCGTCACGCAACATAGACCTTTTCCCTGGGTTAGCATCTACTTCCATATCCCTGTAACAACGCTGTGCCACAAGTCCGCCTGGAGGCATCTCTTCATGAACCGTATCCCGGGTCTCGCCATCGTTTTTTTTCTATTCACAGCCGTCGCCGCCTTGGCCCAGAACGCCACCACCTCCGTCCGCGGCGTGATCAAGGACCCCCAGGGCGCGGTCATCTCCGGAGCCCTCATCACCCTCACCAATCAGGCCGCGGGCCAGACCCTCACCGCTACCTCCTCCGACAGCGGCGAGTACCAGCTCCTCCAGATCCCTCCCGCAAAATACACCCTCACCGTCACCGCCTCCGGCTTCGGCAGCCAGTCCAAGCAAGCCGAGTTCCTCGTCAACCAGCCCGCCACCGTCAACTTCGCCCTCACCCTCCAGGGCAGCAATGAGGTCGTCGACGTCACCGCCGCCGCCCAGACCCTCAACATCACCGACGCCACCCTCGGCAACTCCACCAACAACCAGACCATCCAGGCCCTGCCCAGCGAGACCCGCAACGTCCCCGACCTGCTCTCGCTCCAGCCCGGCGTCCTCTTCATCCCCAACACCAACCCCAATCCCGCCCTTCAGGATTCACGCAGCGGCGCCGTCAACGGCGGCCGCTCCGACCAGGGCAACGTGACGCTCGACGGCGTCGACGACAACGACCAGGTCCGCGGCCTCGCCTTTACCGGCGTCCTGCGCGAAACCCAGGACTCCATCGAGGAGTTTCGCGTCGTCACCGGCGGCGCCAACGCCGACTCCGGCCGCTCCTCAGGCGCGCAGGTGTCGCTCGTCACCAAGTCCGGCACCAACAAGTTCCACGGCGCGGCTTACGAATACTTTCGCCCCTCCAACACCGTCGCCAACGACTACTTCAACAAGCAGGCCCAGCTCGAGAGCGGACTCGAAAACCGCCCCCCCAAGCTCATCCGCAACATCTTCGGCGGCGATCTCGGCGGCCCCATTCTCAAGGACAAGCTCTTCTTCTTCGGCAACTACGAGGGGGAACGCCTCGCTGAAAGTCAGACCGTCTCCCGCACCACGCCGACAGCCGCCTACCAGCAAGGAATCATCAGCTACCAAGCCGCAGACGGCACCACCGCCACCATCTCCCCGGCGCAACTTGCCCTGCTGGACGCTGGCTGCCAAGTGTGCAACACCACAGCGTACCCGTCTGGCCCTGGTGCCGACCCTAACGCGCTTGCCTACTTTCAATCGTTGCCCACCGCGAATGGCAGCGGTCTTGGCGACGGCGGACTGAACTCAGGCTCTTACACCTTTCCTAGCCCAAATCCTCGGTCACTTAATACCTCGATCGTCCGCCTAGATTACAACCCCTCCGCGAAACAACGAATCTTTGCTAGAGGCAACCTTCAGAAGGACACTACCGGCGGTGTTGAACAGTTCCCCGGTCAGGGTCCTTCCTTCGTCCTGATCGACAATACAAAAGGCATGACCTTCGGCGATACCTGGACCGTTACCTCCAACATCGTCAACGATGTGCGGTACGGCTACATTCGTCAGGGCTATAGCAACATCGGGGTGGGTGCGGGTGACTACGTAACCTTTCGCTTCCTCGATGCGCAAACCGCGCAAACCCGCAATACAATCGTTAGCGTTCCCGTAAGCAATGTCGTCGACAATCTTAGCGTCTCTAAAGGCAATCACACGATCCAAATCGGTGGCAATTGGCGACTAGTCCATCAGAACAACAACTCCACGGCAAACTCGTTCAACTCGGCATCCTCCAATCCTTACTGGCTTGGCGGTAATCCTCCAAAGCCATCTTCCATCGGGCTCGCACCCGTGAGCAAAGGATTCGGTAATTCCTATCAAATTGCATACGCCAATCTCGTTGGCACAATTCCATCCGTCACCGATGTATCTAATTACCATGTCGGTACAGCGACCACAGGCACTCTGCTGGCCGATGGTACTCCTTTAGTGCGCCACTTTAAGGCCAACGAGTTTGAGACATATGCCCAAGACCAGTGGCGTATCCGTCCCAATTTGACTATTACCGCCGGCGTGCGTTGGACGATTCTTCAAACTCCCTACGAGACCTCCGGCCAACAGGTCACTCCTACCATCGACACTCATGCCTGGTTCACCCAGCGCGAAACGGCTGCGCTGCAAGGTCAAATCTATGAGCCGAACCTAGTCTTCGCCCCTAGCGGTCCTTTCTACAAAAAACCCGGCTTCTGGCCAAAGGCCAAAGGGAATGTCGCCCCCCGCCTCGCTCTTGCCTTCTCGCCCGACCCGCACACCTCGATACGTGCCGGAGCAGGTATCTACTACGACCACTACGGCCAAGGCCTCATCAACACCTTCGACCAGAACGGCTCATTCGGTCTCTCTACCTCCGTAACCAACCCGGCCGAAGTTCAAGGATATGAGACCAGCCCACGTTTTACCGGCCGCCACAACGTCCCTACGAGTATTAACCCCAATACTGCCGCCGCAACCCAGACCTTCCCCTTCACTGCTCCCACGGGCAACTTCGCAATTACGTGGGGTTTGGAC
>CAXTWP010000309.1:0-401 GCA_964247945.1 uncultured Acidobacteriaceae bacterium
GTGGGCGGGCTACGCGGATGCACATCCTGTGCGATAGCGACTGCGACGGCTTGCCCGCCGGGGCATTGCTGGTGCGGGCGCTGGGAGCGGCGGGCTATGCGCGGGTCACCATCGAGAGCAAGCGCAAAGGGGAGTCGGCGTGGAACCCGGAGGTCATTGCGCGGCTGGCGGCGCGGGAGCCGGATGCGCTGTTTGTGCTCGACCTCGGCAGCCGGGATGACGCTCTGCTGCCGGGCGTGCCCACGCTGCTGATCGACCACCACAAGCCGGGCGGCGTGCCCCTCGGCGCGGAGCTGCTAACGGGGTACGGCGACGAACCCACGCCGACCACGGGGCTGCTGGTGTGGTGGGCGGTCCGCGGGCTGCTGCCACCGGCCGTGCATGAGGGCCTGTTGTGGCTG
>CAXTWP010000309.1:411-3897 GCA_964247945.1 uncultured Acidobacteriaceae bacterium
AGGCTCCCTTTGCCGAACTGGCCGCCGCGCGGAAGCGGTGGTCCGCGAGCGCGATGAAGGAGGCGGTGGCGCTGGTCAACGCGCCGCGCAGGACGGCGAACGGAGATGCGTCCGACGCGCTGGCGCTGCTGCTCGCGGCGGACGGGCCAAAGCAGGTGGGCAACGGCGAGCTTCCGCAGACGGCGGGGCTGCGGGCGGCGAAGGAAGAGGTGTCGGCGGCGCTGGCCCAAGCTCGCAAGGCGGCACCGAAGTTCAGCCGCAAGTGGCGCGAGCGGCTCGGCGCGGACATTGTTGCGTTGCGCATGGAAACGCCCAGCCAGGTGCATCCGCTGGTGGCGCAGACCTGGCGCGGACGGTTCAAGGAGAGCATCGTGATGGGCGTAAACTTCGGGTTTCGGCCCGGCTATGTGCACTTTTCGGCGCGTGGGCCGAAGGGCGTCAACGTCATCGAGTTCCTGCGCGAGCACACCCCGGCGGGCGCGGACCAGGGCTACGGCAACGGCCACGACCAAGCCAGCGGCGGCGCGGTTCCGGTGGCTAGCTGGGACGCCTTCGCCGAAGACCTTGGCTTTGGCGCGGAGATGATGCTCCCCCAACGGACAGGAGGCCCACATGCCGGATGAGGCGTCAGAAGCACAGCCGAAGAAGCGCGCCAATGCTAAGAAGGCCGTGAAGAAGAAGCTGCCCAGCAAGAAGGAAGTGGCTGAGGCCGATCTGGAACGGCGGCTCGCCGCACCGCTCTTCCCCTGCGCCGCCCTGGAAGGTGCGCCCAGGTTGGAGTGGCCGCGCGAGGCGATGCGGCTGGGGTTCGCCGTCAAGGTGATGGGGCAGCCGGGGCTGAAGAGCAACGACACGCGGCGATGGCAGGCTGGACCGCATCTGCGTGTCTCGCTGGGTCATCTGTGCGAGACCTTGAGCTACCTGCGCAAGCACAACATTCCCATGTACCGGATGAGCTCCGACCTTGCGCCCTACGCCACGCACCCGGATATGCCGCAGTTTCACGCGATGGTGCGGGAGTCGGCGGGCGACCTGGCGTATGTGGGGCGGCTGGCGCGCGAGGCTGACATCCGGCTGAGCTTCCATCCCTCGCAGTTCATTGTGCTGAACAGCGAGAATGACGACCTGACGCGAAAGAGCATGTGGGACCTCGACTCGCAGGCCGAGATGCTGGACCTGCTGGAGTGCGGGCCGGAGGCGCGGCTGGTGGTCCACGTCGGCGGCGCTTACGGCGACCGCGAGAGCGGCTGCCGGCGCTGGTGCGCGACCTGGAAGCGGCTGAGCGAACCGGTGCGGCGGCGGCTGGTGCTTGAGAACGACGACATCCGGTACAGCGCGGCGGATGTGCTGAAGATCCATGAGGAGACTGGCGTGCCACTAGTCTTTGACTATCAGCACCTTTGGTGCTTCAACCCGGAGAAGCTGGAGATGCTGCCGACGCTCGAGCGCATGTTGCGGACGTGGCCTGCCGGCGTGCGGCCAAAGATCCACTTCTCCTGCGCGCGGACGGAGCTGCGTGAGATCAAGCGCAAGAACCGCAAGACGAAGAAGATCGAGACGGTGCTCCAGCCGCCGATCTGGACTGGCCACGCCGACTACAACAACCCGTTCGAGACGATCACCTTTCTGCGGTCGATCGCGCACCTGGAAGCGGACGTGATGCTGGAGGCCAAGGCGAAGGACCTGGCGCTGCTGCGACTGCGGAACGACCTGGCGCGCTATGCTCCGGAGCTTGCGGGACGGTACAACGTGACCGTCGCCGATGCTGCGGAGGACGCGGCTGAGATCCTGGTCGAGCCGGACAGCCAATCCTAGAAGGGTGTTCCGGGACTGTAAACTAGGTGCCTATGCCGACAACCGCCGCTGCGCTGCTTGCTTCGTTGCCTCCGTTTGAGAATGAGGCCTTTCTCGACTTTACCGATCCCGCACACTCGAGTGCCATGAAGCGGGCGCTGTCCGAGGTCCGGATGCAGCTGGGGCGCGAGTACGAACTGGTCATCGGCGGCAAGCGGCTGAGGACCTCGGGAACGATCGTCTCGCGCAACCCGGCGATCCCGGCGCAGGTGGTCGGCATCCATGCCGCCGCGGAGGCGAGTCATGCTGAGAGCGCGGTGCAGGCGGCGCAGTCGGCCTTTGTGACGTGGAGCCGGGTGCCGGTGGCGGAGCGGGCGGGCCTGCTGCTGCGGGCCGCGGCGCTGGTGCGGGCGCGGCGGTTTACCTTCTGCGCGTGGCTGACGCTTGAAGTTGGGAAGAACTGGGCGGAGGCGGACGCGGATGTGGGCGAGACCATCGACTTCCTGGAGTTCTACGCGCGGGAGGCGCTACGGCTGGATGGGGTAGAGACGCCGATCCAACTGCCGGGCGAGCGGAACCGGATACGCTACCTGCCGCTGGGCGTGGGCGCGGTGATCCCGCCTTGGAACTTCCCTCTAGCGATCATGGCGGGGATGACGATGGCGGCGGTCGTCTGCGGCAACACGGTGGTGCTGAAGCCGTCGGTCGATGCGCCGACGATTGCGGCGGTCTTCCTCGAGCTGCTGGAAGAGGTCGGGTTGCCGGCGGGCGTGGTCAACCTGTGCCAGGGCGAGGGACCGGGGTTTGGAGCGGCGGTGGTGGCGCATCCGGCGGTGCGGTTTGTGGCCTTCACGGGGTCGAAGGCGGTGGGGCTGGAGATCCATGAGAGCGCTGCACGGACTCGAGCTGGGCAGCACTTCATCAAGCGGACGATCCTGGAGATGGGCGGCAAGGACGCGATCCTCGTGGCGGCGGACGCGGACCTGGACGCGGCGGTTGAGGGCGTGGCGGCGAGCGCGTTCGGGTTCAACGGGCAGAAGTGCTCGGCGTGCTCGCGGGCGATTGTGGATGCGACGGTGTACGACGAGTTTGTAGCCAGGTTGAAGGCGCGGGTGGAGGCGATGGCGGTGGGCGATCCGGCGGCCAACTGTTATGCGGGGCCGCTGATCTCGCAGCGGGCGTTTGAGCGGGTGCTGGGGTACCTGGAGGTGGCTCGCGCGGAGGGTACGGTGGTGTGCGGCGGGCACTCGGTGGCGACGCCGGAGCTGGGCTACTATGTTGCACCGACAGTAGTTACAGGCGTGGCTCCGAAGGCGAGGATTGCGCAGGAGGAGATCTTTGGGCCGGTGCTGGCGGTGATCCGGTCGCATTCGCTCGATGAGGCGCTGGCGATTGCGAACGGGACGGAGTACGGGCTGACGGGGGCGATCTACTCGGCTTCGCGGGGTACGCTGGACCGAGCGGCGAGCGAGTTTCATGTAGGCAACCTCTACTTGAATCGGAAGTGCACCGGGGCCATGGTCGGGGCGCACCCATTTGGGGGCTTCAATATGAGCGGCACGGACTCGAAGGCCGGCGGGCCGGACTACCTGCTGCTGTTTACGCAGGCGCAATCGGTTGCGGAGAAGCTGGGCGGAGCCGGGGCGGAGGAGACGCGGGAAGAAGAGGGGATGGGGCGTTAGGGATTGGGAG
>CAXTWP010000310.1:0-923 GCA_964247945.1 uncultured Acidobacteriaceae bacterium
GGGTGTAGCTGGGGTCGTTGGGCGACATGCACTTGGCACACTGCTCGAACTCCGACTTGGCGGCGTCGAGCTGGCCAAGCCGGGCGAGCGCTCGGCCATCCATGTAGAGCGCGGTGGCGCTCTTCGGGTTTTGGGCGAGCGCGGCTTTGTAGGCCTCGTCGGCGGCGTGCAGGGCTTCGGGCTTGGCTTTCGGGCCTGCCTGCTGGTAGAGGGCATTGCCGCGGTCGACCAGGGCCGCGGACTTTTCCGCAGGCGTGACGGCAAGCTCTTCGAGCGCAGTGGAGGTCTTGAGCGCGTCCTTGTACGCGGCGGTCGTCATCTGGAGATTGAAGAGCTCATGCAACGAGGCGCTGTCCTTGCCGTCCGCGATTTTGGCGGCCTTTTTGTAGGCGTCCATGGCGAAGCTGTACTGGCGCTGCTTGCTGAGCTTTTTGCCATCGCTCATGGCGGCGACGTACTTCGGGTCGTTTTTGTAGGGGGCGTCCTGTTTAGGGGCGGCATCCTGCGCGCGCGCCGACCAGGATGCAAGAGAGACGGCGACCGCCAGGGCGGTAAGCCGGACGACGCGAGTGGGCATGGACCCTCCAGGCTGCTGACCGAGGATAGCCGCATACTACATGCCACCCTTGCCGTTCGCAAATGCAATCTTGCCTTTTCGCAAGGCGGTGAGGTTGAAGTCCGCCGTGGGCGTATATCATTCCTCCAGACTCTTGGAGGACCGGCGAGATGCCCCCGGCGGCGCGCGTCACCGACATGCATACGTGCCCCATGTTTACGGGGCCGGTGCCGCACGTCGGTGGACCGATTCTGCCACCGGGCGCACCGACGGTGCTGATCGATTCTCTGCCCGCCGCGACGGTCACCTCCATGGCGACCTGCGTTGGACCGCCCGATGTCATCGTCAAGGGGTCCGCCGGCGTCTT
>CAXTWP010000310.1:933-3891 GCA_964247945.1 uncultured Acidobacteriaceae bacterium
GGGGGGCGCGTGCCCCGGGGGGGGGGGCCAACGCCGGGGTGGTTGCCGGACTTGCGATGAGCGGTGTGGCGGCCGCGACGAGGCCGGTCGCATCGGAATACGGCGTACCTGCAACCGGGATGACCGCGGGTGGCGCGAGTATCGTCCCGGTCGCGTACACACCGCCGAACCGACGTGTGGCCGAGGATGCGGTGCTCTGCAAGGCAATTTGTTTCTGCAACCAGAATCCCGACCGGTCCAGTACGGGAGCGAAACTCAAGCAGCAGTGCGTCTCTTCCAATCTGAAGGCGGCGGATCAGGCGCTTGGAGGGAGAAGTCCTCTTAAGCCGGAGGTGAGCTACAACGTAGCGACGACTCCGCCGACCTTGCTGCCGGCAAGCCCGGTTCCGGACGATCCCGACCTGCCTGGGAATACTGGCCCCGGCTACCAACGCCGCCGTCCCGATGTGGTTGTCGTGGATGACGTTTCCAAGCCGCCGACAGCGGACAATGTTAGTCGTATCGTTGAGATCAAGTTTCCGGGAGACGCGCTTCGGCCCGGGCAGCTGGCGGCCTACCAAAAGATTGCGGGAGGTCCGGACAAGGTTTCCGTGATGGGTCCGGCAGACTGTGGGTGCGGAGGCGATCCGGAAGATCCGGCTACCGTTCCGAGCACGAGCAAGGTGGGCTTCTTCGCCGCTCTTCTGGCCGCGTTGCTTGTTCTGCTGAAGTTGCTTGCGGGAGCGGCCGAGAGTGGCCTGGTGCCGGTTTAGACGGTGCCGGTTTAGACAGTGGGAGAGGTTTTATTCGATGGATGCAGCGTGGAACAGCAACCTTGCCCAGGGCGATCTTCTTGAGTTATCCAACCATCCTCTCGTGGTGGACGGAAAGAACTTGCTTTATGCAGGTCTGACGGTGACTTTATTTATCGACCACAATGCGGGGACCGGGCTGAACGAGCGCCTTGGCCGCTGCATGGACGAGTATCTGAAGATGGTCCCTGAACCGCCCCGCTCCGCTTCGTTGCCGAATGCCAACAAGATCGCCGATTTCAGCAAGCGAGCGTTGGTTCCGCCCTCGGAAGCGATCGCTTCCAGGAAGGAAGGCGCGGAGTGGGACGCAACGTATATCTGGGCGGCGAGTGAGCATGAAGCGGCACCGTGGTCGATGGAGACGGTACGCGGCTCCCATGCCGAGACCTGGGCCCTCAGCTACTTCCATGTGAGCTTTCCTATGACCTGGGCTGCGAAACCTGAACTGATCGAGGCGGTCCGCCGCTGGAGTGAGACGCTAAGCCCGGTGCATGGCTATGCGGGCGTGGGACTTCTGCTGGCCGCCGCGCCGGAGACGCAAGCGAAGCTCGATTCGGTGGTGTGTATCGCGGCACAGCGGTTCCCCGGGATCAACGTGGATTACCCGGCACTGCAACGCGGGGTTTTGAGGAACGGCATCAAGACGGTGGATTGGTTGACGGTTCTGGGGCGGGACTTCGTGGAGAAGCTTGGCGGCCGAGCCGCGCTGCTGACTGCGCTTGGACCTCAGTTCTCCGCGATCCCCCTCAGCACGGGCGGGTTACTGATCCAATCCGGAGCTTTGCCGCAGCTGGGGGACATGGAAAAGGGAAAGCGGCCGGAGGCGTATGTTGCGCTGAACCGGTTGCTGAAGCCGGTCCGAATCGTGGAGTACCCGTATGCGTTTCAATCCGGGCAGTTCAGCCGGCCTTACATGGACAGGACCGTGGCGCGCGTCTGGATCGCGCGGTTCGATTGAAGGTGAGTGGCTTGCGTCACGATGAAGGGTAATGCGGTTCAGCCAGCCCGGCGGGTGTCGGGGGTGTCGAGGACCTCGTCGAGGATGCCGGCGAGGGTTCCGGCGCGGGTGCGGAGGGTCTGCTGCGAGCTGTGGATGCTTCCGGCGAGAGCGTCGTAGCGCTGGCGGAGCAGGGCCAGTTCGTCGGCGATGTTGAGGGCGGCGAGGACGGCGACGCGGAGCGAGTCGACGGTGTTGCCCTGGGCGGAGACGGCGCGCATCTTGGCGTCGACGCTCTCGGCGAGCTGCTCGATATGGGTGGAATTGGTGCCGCGCAGGTGGTAGACCTGGTCGTAGATGGAGACGGTGATGGCCTGGGGAGCAGCGGTTGTTGTCGCGGTGCCTTCTTGATCCATCAGAGCATTTCGTCCATCTGGCTGAGCATCTTTTCGACGCGCTTGCGGATGTCGCCGCGCTCGGTTTCGAGCATTTTGACAATGGAGGCGCTCTCTTCGGCGAGGCCGGTCTGAGCGGCGAGCTGCTCGCGGAGGCCGGCGACCTGGGCCTCGGCGGCGGCGCGAGCCTGACGCTCCTGACGGACGATGTCGACGGCGCGCAGGACTTTCTGCTCAAGCGCCTGGAACTCGTCGATGGTCATGCTCGCTGTCTGGGTCGCTGCTGTGCTCATGGCAACAGTATAGCGGCGGACGGCGTGGATTTGTCGCCGGGACTTGTGCGGGAATCCGCGTCAAGTGCGGCTTCAGTGCTGGGAGACCGAGAGGGTATTGCCGTCGGGATCGCGGAACCAGGCCACGCGGGTGCCATCCGGAGCGGTCCAGATGGCGTCGGCGTCCTGTTGGGACCAGCCGTAGCGCTCGAATACGATGCCCCTGGCGGAGAGGGTCTGCACGGCGGTGAGGATGTCGGGAACCTGCCAGCCGAGCAGCGTCATGGGAAGCGGGGTAAACTCCGGCGCGTTGACGATGCGGATGTGGGTGCCGTTGGCGGCGACTTCGGTGGCGAAGGAATCTTCGGTGACCACGGGAAGGCCGAGCAGGTCGACGTAGAAGGCGCGGGCGCGGGCTGCGTCGCGGGTGGGGATGAAGCCGACGACGACGCATTGATCGAGCATGGTAAACCTCCAGGGGAGTTTAGCAGCTCCGAGGGCATCTACAGGAGTGGTTTGCGCCGCTCAGGATGACGCGGGGTAGAGGCGGAAGAGGCGTTGGG
>CAXTWP010000311.1:0-2601 GCA_964247945.1 uncultured Acidobacteriaceae bacterium
CACCTCCAGTACAACCTACCCTTCCGCAAGTCCCTGTGGGTCGGCCTCAACTGGCGTTTCGACTCCGGCCAGGTCGCCGGCTCAGTTCCCTGCTATAACATCACCGGCGACAACACCCATTGCACCGGCACCTCCATCACCCTGCCCAACGGTCAGCCCGGCATCAACCTGAGCGGCCTCACCCCCGACCAGCAGTTCCAGGCCGGACTCACCTGCACCGGCGTCGCCGCCACTCCTACCTCCGGCTTCGCCACCCCCGCCGCCACCCACCTCACCTCAAACCACGACCATTCCCCCCCCCCCAACACCGAGGACGACGACCGCAATCCCAGCCGCATCGCCCCGCGCAGCCTCTTCGACCTCGCCCTCGGCGACGACAACCTCTTCCACGGCGACAAGCACAAAATCGGCCTTCGCCTCACCGCCATCAACGTCGCTGACAAGTACGCCCTTTACAATTTTCTCTCAACCTTCTCCGGCACCCACTACGTCTCCCCCCGAGCCGTCACCGGCGAGCTAACCTACAACTTCTAGAAAGAAGCTTGAGTGCCCATCCTTTCACAGCTTTATCGTGAAAGGGTGGGTTATCGTTTGCGGCAGCAAACGACCGCCTCAGCGAGACCAAGTCATCTGACTCCGTTGCTGACAGGAGAGAACTTGCGATCAAACCCCAGCTAAGTGGCCTGTAATGAAATATTTAGATATAAGTCTTTCAGAATGTTATATCTACCCGGGATAGACCTAGCTAACTCTTTTGCTTTCATATACCAATGCCCAATACCACGGAAAATAACCTCACATATCGGTTCCCTTGCGGTGTGCGGACCTTAGCCGGCGCGCTACCCTAAAGCCATGCCCGCACCACCAGCCGCACTCCGTAGCCGCATCCTCATCGCCTTTGCATGCGTCTACTTCTTCTGGGGAAGCACCTACGTCGCCATCCGCTTCGGCGTGGAAGTCCTGCCGCCCTTTGTCCTAGCGAGTACCCGCTTTCTTATCTCCGGCCCGCTGATGCTCGCCCTTTGCGCTTGGCGCGGGCTCTCGCTCCGCGTCACCTGGCGCGAACTGGCCTTCCTCGCCGTTATCGGTATCCTTCTGCTGGGCATCGGCAACATGGGCCTGGTCTGGTGCGAGCAGTTCCTGCCCTCCGGCCTTGCCTCTCTCATCATCGCCGTCGTGCCGTTGTACGTCGCCGTCTTCGAGGCCGTCCTTCCCCGCGGGGAGCGTCTACGCGCCAAAGGCTGGCTCGGCGTCGGCATCGGCTTCTTCGGCCTGATCGTTCTGCTCTCGCCCGGCCTGCGCCAGGGCCTCCACGGCGACACACGCCAACTCCTCGGCACCGCCGTCGCTCTCGGCTCTGCCCTCAGCTGGACCGCCGGCTCCATTCTCTCCCGCCGCGCCAAGCTCGCCGTCAGCCCGTTCACCGCCGCCGGCTGGGAGATGGTCTTCGCCGGCCTCTTCAACACCGTCGTCCTGCTCGGCAGCGGCGAGTATCGCCACACCCACTGGACCACCCAGGGCTGGGCCTCCATCCTCTATCTCGTCACCTTCGGCTCGCTCGTCGGCTACACCGCCTACATCTATCTGCTCGATCACGTCCCCGTAGCCAAAGTCGCCACCTACGCCTACATCAACCCCATCGTCGCCGTCTTCCTCGGGGCCGTCTTCCTCCACGAGCGCATGGTTCCTATCGAGTACCTCGGCATGGCCGCCATCCTCGCCGCCGTCTATCTCGTCACCACCTCCAAGCTCCAGTCCGGCAACTCCACTGCCGCCATCGAGTGCTCCCCCGCCGAAGAACTCGCCTAGCCGGATATCCTCAGCCTAGCCCGCCCGTTACTAAGGTTCCCGGGCCAACGTCCGATATGCAGAGAAGAGCCGACCACTCTGCTGCTGTCAGGACGCAATGATCGATACCTACCCAGGAAGAGCCGTCGCCGATCCCAGACTGGCCTCGCCGGACCTGCATCCCAGCTTGGCCTCGGCGGAAGTCGCTCCAGAACTGCCCAAGCGTCCAGCCCACTTCCTTGCCCGTCAGCCCATCCTGGACCTCAAGCAGAAGCTCCACGGCTACGCCATGCTCCGACGCACCCGCCAGACCACAGATGAGGTCTTCGACCCCGAGCAGCAGGCCCGCCAGGACGTCTACGACTTCCTCCTCTTCATGCCCGAGTCCACCGCCGAGAAGGGCTTCATTCGCTGCGCCCGCGAGACCCTCCTCACCGGTCTCGCCGACCTGCTGCCCCACCAGAACGCCGTCCTCCAGATCCCCGCCTACGTCGAGCCGGACGCCGAGCTCGTCGCCTGCTGCCAGGCCCTGCGCAAGAAGGGCTACCGTTTCGCCCTCGAAGGCGCGGCGCGGCCCGAGTCCAAGCACCCGCTGCTCGAACTCGCCGACTATCTCATGCTCGACTTCCAGGCCCTCGACAAGGACACCCGCCGCGAGCTCTTCCGCGGCATCAACGGCACCAAGATAAAGCCCGTCGCCCTGCGCGTCGAGAAGATAGACGAGATCGAGGCGGCCCGGCGCGAGGGCTGCCAGTATTTGCAGGGCTTCTTCATCACCAGCTCCGCCGTCGCCGCGCGCCGCACCATCCCCAC
>CAXTWP010000311.1:2611-3873 GCA_964247945.1 uncultured Acidobacteriaceae bacterium
CACCAACCAGGTCATCTGCCTGCGCCTGATGACCGCGCTCGCCGACGACTCCGCCGAGGTCAAGCAGATCGAGTCCATGGTCATGATGGACACCTCGCTCACCTACCAGCTCCTCCGCCGCGTCAACTCCGTCACCTACAGCCTCAACACCCGCGTCACCTCCATCCGCAGCGCCCTCGTCTTCGTCGGCAACGACGAGTTCCGCAAGCTGGTCAGCGCCGCCCTCGCCAACGTCTTCGCCTCCAGCCAGTCCAAGACCCTCATCACCATCGCGCTTGAACGGGCGAAGTTCTGCGAGACCCTCGCGCCCCGCCTGCGCGAACACGGCCCCAAGCTCTACCTCCTCGGCATGTTGTCGCTGATCGACATCATCCTCCAGGTCCCCATGGCGCAGGTCATGGAGTCGGTCCCTATCGACACCGACATGAAGGCCGCCCTCAAAGGCGAGCAGACCCAGATGGGCATGGTCCTCGACCTCGTCCGCGCCTACCAGGCCGCCCACTGGGAGAAGTGCGACCTGCTCCAACAAAAACTCGAACTCTCCGAAAGCGACACCGCCGGCACCTACATGGAGTCCGTGCACTGGACCTCCCGCGTGCTCCGCGAAGAAGCCTAGCGCACCACGTTGTACTTCACCGGCAACGGATATAACACCATCGGCACCTGGCTTCCGAATTTCACCACGCTCTTCGTCATCCGATCCATCGTGTTATGGTTGTTGGCCGACAAGTACCAAACCAGCAGATGGTTGTTCCAGTTCGTCGCAAATCCCAGAGTAAACGTCAGCAGCGGGTCCATCGGTACGTCCGGGTCGACCTCGAACTTCGGCAAGCCCTGAGCACCCGCCATATAAATCTTCTGCTTGTCCAGCAGATACATTGTCGGCTGGATGACGGCGTGCATCCCCGGCACCTTCGGCAGCAGTGACAGCATCTCGTTCATCGGATCGAGCGTCTTCGACGCTTGCAGCTCCGGCTTCAGGCAGTCGAAGTCCAGCTCCGCCAGCAGGATCGTCCCCAGCAGCGCCGGCCGGATCGTAAATGTCGAGCTGCCATCCGGGTTCTTCTTCTCCGTCTTCGTCGCCAGGCCGCCCGAGGTCGGCAGCTCCAGCGAAAGCATCGGCTTCAGGCACGAGGTCGTCACCGCCAGCTGCCGCACCTGCCCTCCGGGAATCCCGTAGACCATCAGGTGCTCATCTTTCCAGGCTTCGTTCGGGTCACGCCGCACCAGGTCCGCCGGATACTTGAAGCTCAGGTTCAGCA
>CAXTWP010000312.1:0-3866 GCA_964247945.1 uncultured Acidobacteriaceae bacterium
CCACGGGGGCGTGCGGTCCCGCCACGCCGACCGACACCACCGCCTTCCGCATCGGCGTCGACGGGAACACCGCCCCGCTGGCTGCTGCCTCGCCCACTCTTCCACAGCCTCTGTATCCTGGCATTAACAGCATCTCTTCGGCTACTGGCTCGGTGCTCGATCCACATTTTCGTCCCAACGATGTCGACTCCTTTGATTTGACGATCCAGCGCCAACTCACCCGTAAGACGCTGGTCGAGGTGGGCTACATTGGACGATTGATCCACCATGAATTTCAACCCATTAACATCAACGCCGTTCCGTACATGATCACCATGGGCGGCCAGTCCTTCGCCAATGCCTATGCCGCGCTGGAAACAACCTTAGGCTGCGCCACGTCTGCCGCCAACTGCGCGGCAACAGCCGCGACTGCCACGGCCAAAACCCCCGTCTTTCCCACGGCAACGGCCCAACCCTTCTTTGAGACCGCTCTCGCCGGGACCGGTTATTGCACTGGATACTCCAACTGCACCAACGCCGTCCTTCAAAAGGAGATCTCCAACCTCACCACGCAGGCGGTCTGGAGCCTCTACTCCGACCTCGACAACGGCGGCTTCAACTACCCGCGGAGCATGCTGAACACTCCGATTCCCAATTCGACCTTGGGCTCAAACGGCCAGATCTCGAGCGGAGTCAGCCTCGCCACCGCGACCGGCTATGGGAACTACCATGGCGGCTTCGTCTCCTTCAAGGCCAGCGACTGGCACGGCCTCACACTCCAGGAAAACTTTACCTACAGCAAGGCTCTCGGCACCGGAGCCGACGTGCAGGCCACCAGTGAATACACGCCGAACGATCCCTTCAACCTGAACGAGAACTATGGTCTGCAGCCTTTCAACCGAAAGTTCGTCTTCAACACCTTCCTGGTCTGGGATCTGCCTTTTTATAAGCAGCAGGAAGGCTTATTGGGACGTATCGCGGGAGGTTGGAATGTCGCTCCCATATTCACCGCCGGCAGCGGCTCTCCGCTTTACTGCAATACCTTTACGGACGGTCAATCCTTCGGCGGCGGCGACGCCTCCGGCTTCTTCAACAACGAGCAGTGCGTCTTCACCAGTAAGTACACCGGTGGTGTCTCCACCCATCGCAATGTGAACGGCTCAAACGGCGTAGGCACCCAGACCGAAGGGCCGGGACCCATCGCCGTCAATATGTTCAGCAACCCGGAGGCGGTCTACGATCAGGTTCGCGCTCCCATTCTGGGCATCGACACCAAGAACCCGGGACTTGGTCCGATCTCCGGACTGCCCTACTGGAACATGGACGTCAGTATCCGTAAGACGGTCCGTGTCTATGAACGCTTCAACGTGGAGTTGTCAGGCATCTTTACCAATGTCTTCAACCACCTCGATTTCGCCAACCCCACCCTCGACATTTCCAATACCGCAAGCTGGGGTGTCGCGAACTCACAAGGCAATGCACCGCGGCAAATGCAGTTTGGCATTCGCACCAACTTCTAAGTCAACTGAGCGTGGAGTCGAGCATCTGGTAGAAGCGGCTAACCGCAATCGCCGGATGCTCGGTCTTCTTTTAGCGCACTAAAACGACAGGCGGCCTGAGAACTGCAGGCACCGCGCCGGCAACTGGTTGGTCACGCCGGCGAGGGGTGCGCCGAACCCAACTCCTGCCATTACCCCGTTTCCGTAGGTTCCGCTGTAGCCTACGAAGTTGGCATGGTTCAGAATGTTGAACGCCTCCGCTCGCAGGTCCAGCTTCACTCGTTCCCCATACAGAGGGAACACACGGCTGACAAACGGCGCGATGTCGTAGAACGGGCCGCCGCGTCCGGTGTTCCTTCCCACCACGACCCCGTTGATGACCGGCCGGTCGGTTGTCGCGGCGGTATCGCCGCTGTTGGTTAGCCCCGTCACATAGTTGTAGGGCAGACCTCCGGCGAGCGTCGCCACGCCGCCTACATGCACAGCGAGGGGCGCAACATACACGCCGCTCAGCACCGCGCGATGGCGCTGGTCGTAGATCGCGTTGCCGTACTCTGCCCCGCCGATCGCCAATGGATCGTTCGGGTTCTGACTCGTCGTGTCCGGGTCGACATTGTCCAGTGTGTGCGACCACGCATAGCTCGCCAGCAGCGAGAAGCCTTGGGCAAACGTATGGCTCACATTCATGTCCAGCGCGTTGTAATGCAGATAGCCGTCATTTACATCCGATTGGATCACGCTATACGGCGGCGTCGCTACCGTAGCGCCGGTTATCTTGCACGCCGTGGCCGCCTGCGCGTAGAAGGCGATCCAGTAAGGCCTCGTGCAGTTTGCCGCCTGCGCCGTGCGCGTCTGCCCCGGCGCGGTGCGGACGAAGCTGGCCGGGGCGTCGACATCCAGCGGCCGCACAATCCGCAGCGTATGCGTACCCACATAGTCCACGCTCAGCAGCCATCCCGGCGCAAACTGGTGTTGCAGGCTCAGCGTCCACTGTTCTGAATAGGGGTTCAGCAGCTTGGCGGGATAGCCGACCAGAGTAGACGTCGGGAAGAACTGGTTGTAGTACGCGCTCATGCCAGGCCGGAGATACAGTGATCGCAACGGCACCACCGCACCGACTGGGAAACTCGGCAGCGGCGCGCCGGCAATGCTCGTTGGAAAGCCCGCCTGACCGGGTGTTGCGGTGTAGTTGAAGACCCCCGTCGGCCCGGTCAGCGCGTAGTTCGCGGCCGAGTCGTCCACCACCTGCGAGTGGTAGATCCCGAAGCTGCCTCGGATTGCGATCAGTCCGTGTCCCCCCACGTCGTAGACGAAGCCCACGCGTGGCGCGAAGTTGAGCCGCGCATCGGTAAAGGTCTGCTGCTCATATCGCAGCCCAACATTCAGCGTCAGCGTCCGGCTCGCGCGCCAGTCGTCCTGCGCAAAGACCGACCACAGCGTGTCGTCCACCGTGTACGCGGCATTGCCATAGCTTTGCTGATAGTTCGCCACGTTGGCGATGTTGTTGAGATAGGCCGCGCTCTCGCAGACCGCGGCCGCCTGCGTGCAGGGGTTGTAGGTGAACTTGCCCAGGTAGATGGGGCCGCCGAACTCCTTGCTGTTGCCGCCATTATGCGCGTAGATCGCGTCGCCGCCTACACTGATCTGGTGCCCGCGCCATGCTCCTGAGAGCGTGTCCGTTCCCTCATACTGCCGGTTCAGCAGCAGCGCCGACTGCGAGGTCCCGGACGTAAACGTGCCGCCCGTTGAGATCGGAACGACGAATTGTGTCCCGTTAATGACCGGGTCGAACTCCGTGATGGGCGAGGCGAGTTGGAACTGCACCCGCGCGCTGTTCAGCAGCTTGGCGCTCAGCACGGCGGTCTCGCCCACCTCCCCCGAGTAGGTCCGGCGGTGGAAGACGCGTGCCACGCTCGGAAGCGTCGCTCCGCCCACCGTGCCGTTTGGATTGGTGTCGTAGAAAGCATCCACATCGCCGCGAAAGAAGAGGTTGTTCCGGCTCCCGATCTGATGGTCCAGCCGCAGAAAACCCATCCAATCGCGGTAGTGGCCAATGTAGTTCCCAGGTGCCAGCGGCGAGGTGACCGGCGAGGCGCGGTCCTGGTCGCTGAACTCTCCCGCCAACATAAACTGCGTCGTCTCACTCAACGGCCCCGAGAGTGACCCCGAGGTCTGCAGCAGCGTGTCGTTGGTGATTTCGTTGCCGCTCGCCGCGTTCGCCGCCGTAAAACCCGAGAGCGCCGCCTCCGGTCCAGAAGGCCGCCAAAGCTGGAACGCCTCGCCATGCAGCGCGCGGCCGCCGCTCCCGGTCACGATATTGACCACGCTGCCGGTGCTGGCGCCGTACTCGGCGGAAAAGCTGTTCGTCAGCACCGTCATCTCTTGCAC
>CAXTWP010000313.1:0-1315 GCA_964247945.1 uncultured Acidobacteriaceae bacterium
CCCTTCGGCACCAAAGCTTTAGCCCGTAAGCAAACGGCGTCCATCGGGCGCCGTTTTAGTCTCCACTCAGAAGATCGGCAGATGACCACTAAACTCGACCAGATCCTCGCTCAGACCCGCTATGAAGTGGCCGCGCGCAGACAGACCGCCAATACAGCGTCCCTTGAGGCGGCGGCCGCCGCTCATCAGCCACGAGGCTTTGCCGCCAGTCTCCGCCGTATTGCCCGGCACAGTCCGGCGGTCATAGCGGAGCTCAAGAAAGCCTCGCCGTCCAAGGGCCTTATCCGTGCAGACTTCAACCCTGCCGCCTTGGCCACCGCTTTTGAACTGGCAGGCGCGGCTGCCCTCTCCATCCTCACCGACGAACCCTTCTTCCAAGGCACTGTCGCTAATCTGCGCGAAGCCTCGCGCGCCGTCCAAATACCCTGTCTCCGCAAGGACTTCATCGTCGACCCCTTCCAGATCCTCGAAGCGCGCGCCCACGGTGCCGACGCCGTCCTCCTCATCGCCGCCGCCCATACCGACGCGGACCTGCACCATCTGCGCGCCTCCGCCCGCGAGTCAGGCCTCAATGTTCTCTGCGAAGTGCACAACGCCGAAGAACTCACCCGCGCGCTCGACCTCGACTGCGAGGCTATTGGCGTCAACAGCCGCGACCTGCGCGACTTCACCGTCCACCCTGAGACGCTGATGAGTCTGGTTGCTCGCATTCCCGAGGGAGTCGTTCGTGTCGCCGAGAGTGGCATCGCCACCGGCTCCGAAATGGGCCGCCTCCGAACCGCCGGCTACGACGCTTTTCTTATCGGCGAAGCCCTCATGCGCACGCCCGATCCCGGCCAGGCCCTCACCGAACTGCTCGCCGCCGCGGCTCCGTCGCTCGTCCAAGCCTAACCATGTGGGTCAAAATCTGCGGCAACAACCACCTGGATGATGCCCTGCTCGCAGCCGAATTGGGCGCGGATGCGGTGGGCTTCGTCTTCGCCCCCAGCAGCCGTCAGGTGACCCCCGCGCAGGTGGCGCTCATCACGCCGCGTCTTCCTGGGAATGTAGAGCGCGTCGGCGTCTTTCCCGCCTGGAGCGCGGATCGGATTCTCTCCGCGGTCGCCGAAGCAGGCCTCACCGCCGTGCAACTTCATGCCGTGTTCGACGCTGGTCTCGCGCGCTCTCTGAGAGAGAGCCTTGCACCGGAGATCAAGCTGATCCAGGTGGTTCACTGGCCGGTGGACTCGGCTCGGGGCATCGAGGCTTCCCTTCACCACCAGGTGAAGCAGATCGAAGCGTCCAGCCTGGTCGACTGTATCCTCATGGACTCCCA
>CAXTWP010000313.1:1325-3858 GCA_964247945.1 uncultured Acidobacteriaceae bacterium
GTAGGAGACAGTGCCCGCGGTGCTATCGGAGACGGCAACGCCACCGGAGGCACAGGCACACCCTTCGACTGGGCCGCCGCCGAAACTTTATTCCGCGCGCACCCGCAGTTCATCCTCGCCGGCGGCTTACAGCCATGGAACATTCGCCAGGCGATTGCGCACCTTCTGCCCTGGGGTGTCGATGTCGTAAGTGGAGTTGAAGCGGAACCGGGCCGGAAAGACCCTGAAAAATTAAAGCTGTTTATAGCCGAAGCAAAATCCGGCAGAGCTTAGGCCCCGTGCCGCTTCACCTGCGCTTCGCGATTATGCACATGCGGAGCACGGTCGTGGAATAGCTGTGGGCGCATATGCGCCGCAGCCGAGTGAGGCCTAGAGTCGGCAAACACCGGGCCGGCGGTCGTCAGCAAAACAAGAGCAAGCATCGCTTTGTGGAACATGTAGGCACCCTCTTGTGCTTCACCTATGTGACGCGCTCCTACCCGGCGCGATTCAAAGGAAATATCGCGCTTGCAGGTCTTCGGTAATCCTTGTATCGTCAAACCCAAGATGACGCGCACTTCCAACCGTTTTTGGTTTACCTTCCGCTACTGGCGTACCGTAGCGGTCTCGGCGGAGCAGGTCCTCTGAACATTCCCTAGTGTCAGCAGAACCCGAATCCACACGAGCCGCGACCCTCAACCGTCGCGGCTTTCTCATGTAAGGAGCAGCAGAAATGAGCACAGCAGGCGTTCTAGTCAAAGAAGTGAAAGTCCCGCAATCCGCTATACCCGGGCGCTTCGGTGCCTACGGTGGCCGTTACGTCCCCGAGACTCTCATGGCCGCGCTCGAAGAGCTCGAGCACGCCTACGCGCTCGCCGACGCCGACCCCGCCTTCCACGCCGAACTCGACGGCCTGCTCCACCACTACTGCGGCCGCCCCACGCCCCTCTACTTCGCTAAACGCCTCTCGGAGCAGCTAGGCGGCGCGCAGATCTACCTCAAGCGCGAAGACCTCCTCCACACCGGCGCGCACAAGATCAACAACGCCCTCGGGCAGGCCTTGCTCGCCCGCCGCATGGGCAAGCATCGCATCATCGCCGAGACCGGCGCGGGCCAGCACGGCGTCGCCACCGCCACCGTCTGCGCCCTCTTCGGCCTCGACTGCGTCATCTACATGGGCGACGAGGACATGCGCCGCCAGGAACTCAACGTCTACCGGATGCGCCTCCTCGGCGCGGACGTGCGCGGCGTCTCCGGCGGCTCGGCCACCCTCAAGGACGCCATCAACGAGGCCATGCGCGACTGGGTCACCAACGTCCGCGACACCTTCTACATCCTCGGCTCGGCCCTCGGCGCGCACCCCTACCCCACCATGGTCCGCAACTTCCACCGCGTCATCTCCCGCGAGGCCCGCGCCCAGTTCCTCACCGAAGTCGGCGCGCTCCCCACCGCCGTCATCGCCTGCGTCGGCGGCGGCTCCAACGCCATCGGGGCCTTCTACGAGTTCCTCCCCGACGCGAACGTCCAGCTCATCGGCGTCGAGGCCGGCGGGCGCGGCAACGGCCTCGGCGAACACGCTGCCCGGTTCCAGAAAGCAGGCGGCGGCGTCCCCGGCGTGCTCCAGGGCACCTATAGCTACGTCCTCCAGGACGACGCCGGCCAGGTCTCCCTCACCCACTCCGTCTCCGCCGGGCTCGACTACGCCTCCGTCGGCCCGGAACACGCCATGCTCCACGACTCCGGCCGCGCGAGCTATACCGCCTGTTCGGACGAGGACGCCCTGAAAGCCACCGTCACCCTCTCCCGCACCGAAGGCATCGTCCCCGCCCTCGAAACCGCCCACGCCGTAGCCGAAGCCATCCGCCTCGCCCCGAAGATGTCCCCCAGCGACATCCTCATGGTCAACCTCTCCGGCCGCGGCGACAAGGATATGGGCATACTTGCTAGGGAACTCCGCCTAGGCGGTGCACCCGCAGAAAACAAAGGTACAAGATGAGCCAATACATAGGTCACTTTTCTTTGTGGGGCGATTTCGAAACGGATGAGATTACGAAGTCCTTGGGGCTTCAGCCATCCGCTGTGTATCCCAAGGAGAAATGTGGGAAGGGGCAGAATTTCCAGCACGAGTTACAACTTGGGACATTCACTGTCCTCCTGACCTTTCAGTCATAGAGCAGGTCAAGTTCTTACTAGATTTGTTGAGTCCCTCAGCCGCGGCGCTGCGGCGACTGTCAGAGCAACATACCGCCGAATTCAATGTTAGCTGCGAGGGAGAGCCAATCCTCGGCTTTAACGCTATAGATTTACAGCAGATTGCTAATGTCGGTGTGAGATTGAACATTTTTTACATGAGGATGAAGCTACCAACGGCGGTCAAGACACAGCTAGCCTCCACGCCCGCAGCGATAAAGAGAGTGGCATCATCTACCGGGAGCTCGACCTGAGTGGGGCGGAGGTAAAAATTTAGTATGCCCAAGTACATTGGCCATTTTGAACTGACGGGGAACTTTGATCCAGACGAGATCACCAAGCTACTTGGGATAGAGCCTTCTTG
>CAXTWP010000314.1:0-3850 GCA_964247945.1 uncultured Acidobacteriaceae bacterium
GTGTAGTGCGGGGTAGGGGGTCGGAACGGTAACGTGCACTCCAGCGGGGACGATGATGTGTCGAGAACCATCCGGGGCATTCACCACCAGGTCTACGCCGGAGCCGGTCTCGCTTACACTCGACACTGAAGCGTGAGTCATCATACTCGGATCAGTTGGTGAGACTGGATGTGTTCCCAGCTCTGGCCGATATCCCGGCTCTAAACCGCGCACCTCCGTCGCTTTGCCGGTACTTGCATCGAGAGGGACATTCCTGGTCGCAATAAAGTCCCCGGGTTTGATGGCACTCACATCCGCTGCATGGTTGACGGATACGGTCCAGCCGGGGGTCAGGAGGACAACAAAGGTCTTGCCTTCCTTGTCTGCCAAGGTCTGCGCGCAGATGGAACAGGTCTGGAGACGTTGCTTGAGGGACCATTCAACGCGGGCTTTCCCAGCTATGCTCCGGATGGCCGGCACATCGTATTCCGCTTGTGGACCGACAACGGCGCCGCGGGCCTGCGCTTACTCGACCAGCAGACCCACTCCGTGAGGACACTCACCGATGCGGAGAATAATCTCCCCGACTGGTCGCCCGACGGTCAAAGAATCGCCTTCACCCGAAAGATCGCAAGCGGAGATTTCGAGATCTTTACGATTCGCCCGGATGGCAGTGACACGCAAAGGCTGACGTTCTCCGGCGCGAACGACGCCCACGCCGTATGGACGACAGATGGTCGGCTCCTCTGGAACAGCGGAGCTTACGGCTTCAAAGACGAGGCCGCCGCGTACGATCGCAACTTCCAACCCTACGGTCAAATCTGGATCATGAATGCGGATGGCAGCAACAAACAGGCGGTAACGGACAGTCTATGGGAAGACGCGCAGCCGCTCTATATTCCCTCGGCCGCGTTCTCGCGTTGAGACGCCGCAACCCAGCAAGCATTTGGCGTCTGGCTCGCGAAGATCAGGCAGCCAGATGCTCAAGGGCTGTGTACCGTCTTGGTGGAAGTCGCGAGAGCGGGGCATAGTGCCATGGCTGAAAAGAGGAGTTATGAAAAAGTATCCTGGTGTCGATCGGCGGTGGGTCCTGAAAACTGCCGCCGGGATGGCAGCCGATTCCTGTCTGCCCTGCCGAGCCAAGGCGGCGCATCGAGTTGATCTGTCCTTCCTTCAACGTCGCTTTCGAGGGATCCTCGTGCTCCCGGAATCCAACGCCTACGACCGCGAGCGCCGCTGCTTCACCTTCAACCCGGACACTGACAAACACCCGGTAGCGATCGCCAAATGTACCAGCG
The DNA here is from genome assembly GCA_964247945.1 of uncultured Acidobacteriaceae bacterium. Classification (GTDB taxonomy): domain Bacteria; phylum Acidobacteriota; class Terriglobia; order Terriglobales; family Acidobacteriaceae; genus Edaphobacter. Next base: position 1,278 of record CAXTWP010000314.1, read on the forward strand.
AAGAGGATATCGTCGTCTGTCTCGAATTCGCTCAAGGTACCTTCAGCGCACCGGCCGCGCCGTGCCGTTCGGTGATTCAGGGGATGTGGGTGTCGGCGGCCTGACCTTGGGCGGCGGCATCGGGTGGCTTTCCGGTCAGTACGGGGCAACTTGCGGACAACCGCCGTGTCACCGCCAGTGAGGATGAAAACTGAGCTTTTTTGGGCGATCCGCGGCGGCGGCGGGAACTTCGGCATTGTTTCGCAATTCGAATACGTCACCCGCAGCGTCGGAGCCGTCTTCGCCGGCTATGTCTTGTACTCCGCCATGGACATCGGTGGATTCTTGCGCTTCTATCGCGAATACATGGCCATCGCGCCAGACGAACTTGTCATTGAGATCGGTATAGCGCCTGCTGAACAGACGTTGATCACAGCTCACATATGCTGGTCAGGCGACATGCGGACGGGCCGGAAAGTCTTAGCGCCTCTGTTGGCCTATGGACCTCCGCTTGCGATCGACCTCTCTGAACGCCCGTATGATCAAGTGGGCTACGCGTCGCCCAAAATTCAGGCCATGCTTCATCGTCCACCAGTCGCTATGGCAGCGGCTGCGCCGCTTGCTGGACAACAACGCGGCGGCAGCATCGGACAGGTGAGCGATGCCGCTATCCACGCAATCACGGAACGGGTCGGCACCGCCGGGGCTAATTGGAGCTTTAGCTTGGTGCATCACCTCCACGGCACCGTCTGTCGCATTCCGCCGGCCAAAACGGCGCTGGTGCGCCCCTCGGGATCATTTAGCTATCACTTCAACGCGGACTGGAACGATGACAATCAAATGATGCGCCAAAGGGAGTGGGTGGAACAATCCGCAATAGCCTTGAAGCCCTTCTCCATCCCCACCTATGTCAACTATCTCAGCAGCAGCAAACCGCTCGACGTGCAACGGACTTATGGCGCCAACTTTGCAAAACTTCAATCGCTCAAACGGCAATACGATCCAAAGAATGTCCTCCATCGCAACCGCAACATTCCGCCGGCCGCTTAGGCGTATCGCTCGCTCGATGAGTTGCGAGGATGCTAGGTAAACCAAATCTCCTGTCTCCCGGACGCAGGCAAGGGGAAGATGTAACGGCGTCCTCGCTAGATAGCGATATAGTTGCGTCCAGATCGTCACGTTCTTTGGCCGCAAACAATTCCTTCACAAGGCTAAGCGCCGCGTTGAGCGTCTCCGCTTCTCGTGGCTCATGTGCATGCTCCTCTCAGCTCCATGTCTAATCCCCATTACAGGCGGAGGGGAATGGTTTGCTTACGGTTTGCCGACTATAGTCTTATCGATCCATTCGTACAGGATCTCCTCTGCGCCTGGGTTACCCATGTGCCTGCGATCGCCACGCGCAACTAAATCTTTCTTAGTTCCTTGTGTTGCCTCGATACAACTGTCTTCAATCGGGAAGATGGAGTCCTCTATTCCATTGATCACGAGGAGCTTGCACGTGGGTGAGCCAACGATGCCGGACTCGACCAGACTGAATTTACAGCTGTCGGCCGCATAGCGCGAGATAGCAGTCTCTGAGTCGGCGTCACGATAGCCAAATTTATAAGCGAGCGCATCGGCTAATGCGAAGGGGTACTCCATCTGATTCTGAGCATGGATCCAGGCGGCGTCGAACATATGATGACTTCCCCCGCCCTGGGCAACGACGGCAAACAAGCTCTGCGCGTGCGTGTGGGCAATCCTAAATGCGTAGTAGCCGCCGGTACTGATGCCGCGCGCTACAACTCTCTCTGGATTGAAGCCATACTTCGAAGCGTTGACCGAAACCCAGTCGATAACACTGCTCATCAGCCGATCCGGTGAGGCCGGATCACTCGGTGCAGCGGGACAATCGCCTGTCCCTGGGATTTCAAAGCTCAGGGTGGCGAATCCACGGTTCACATGTTCCTGCGTCCGCGGAGTGTGGTCCGTCTTGTAGGCATCCAAGCCGCAGATAAAGAGCAAAACGGGCCACCCGTCCCCCGGCTTCTCGCCTTTAGGAAGCCGAAGGTACGCCTGGATGCCAACGTCCTGATCGCCGGCGGTCAGATCGGCATGTATGAACGGAATCTCCAGCGGGAGATTTGGAGGATCGAGAAGCTGGCCGGCCTTCTCGTAGGCTGCCTTACCTTTTATCCAGGCTTCCTGGCTCAGTGCCGATCGGTTGATCGGGAATCGCGCTATCCGGTAAACCGCCGCTGCACGCAGAAAAAGATCTCTCGCCCGCGCAATGCTGCCTTTCCCCATTGCCTCATCCGCTTCCGCGGCGAGTTGCTGCGCCACGGGAAAAAACGGCTTAGCGTAATCATCGGGTCGATACAGCATAGCGGCGTCGTCATCCGAGATTTCGGTGAGCCTCGCGAAGATAGGGTCGAAATCCGACACCTTCCCTTCACCGAACGGGTAGATGCCGGCAGCACAGAGCGGGCGCCATTTCTGAGACCAGAGCGCTGAGACTGAATCGTGGTGAGTGAAGTACGGGAATCCACCACGTGACTCCATGGCGGTTGACTGCACGTGATACGGGGGAGCAACGATCTTCATTAGGTGCTATG
>CAXTWP010000315.1:0-3818 GCA_964247945.1 uncultured Acidobacteriaceae bacterium
TATGGCAGCGAACAGATGGATCGGATCGACTTCGGCGAGTACGCTCGCGCTCTGGTTGTGGAATTGTTGCAGTCGTATTCGATCGGGGGCGCCCATGTCCGCAGCCGCTTTGACCTGGCTATTGTTTCGCTCGATGTCGACCAGGCAATTCCATGCGGGCTGATCCTGAACGAATTGGTGACGAACGCCCTGAAGTACGCTTACCCGGAGGCGGCGCATGGAGAGCTTCGAGTGACGCTGAAACAGTTTGGCGCCGAAGTACAGTTGGTCGTCGAGGACGACGGGTGCGGTCTTCCCCCCGGTTTCAATTGGCAAACATCTAGGTCGCTGGGCCTGCCTATTGTCGGGATCCTTGCCAAACAGATCGGCGGTACACTTTCAGTCGAGAGCGGGCCAGGAGCCCGCTTCTGTATCTCCTTCGGGCGCGCAAGCGAACCGATGGATCATATTCGAGCAAGGAGCGCCCTGGCAAACTCCTGACGCCGGCAACAGAAGGCAGGCCGGCTTACTTCCCGTCGTGATCCGGATCAGCCGCCGCGGACAACGCCGCTTTGGCATGCGCGCTCAATTCAACAGAATCATGCTGCGGTTGCTGGGTCACCGGAGCGGCCGCCGTCTTGGGCGACGAAGTCGCCGCCTGTGAAGGCGGAATGGGTGTGTGATGGGAAACGGGTGAGATCATCTTCCCCTCTTATCGGCCGCATCCCCGATTCCTTCACCGCGAGCGCGACTTTATGCCCCCGGCGCAAAACGCTGCTGAAACTGTTCACTCCGCTGCCGCGCCTGCTCCAGGACGGCGCGATATTCAGGATTGGAATGCAAAGAATTCAGAAGCGGATCACGCATCATGTACGGAAAGCAGAAAAAACCGCCCGCTGTGCTTCGCTGCAGCATCCGAATGGCTCTGTCCGAATCGCCTAAAACAGCGTAGGCCTGCGCAAGCTTGTACATGGCTTCGGGATCGCTCACGCCGCGCTCTTGCATGCGGCGTTCGGTTTCCTGCAAACGTGCGATCCCAGCTGCCGTTTGACCCTGGATGCTGTCGCGAATGGCATCCCCCACTTGCGCCTGGAGCAAATCGGGCGCTAACTCAAACGCACGTTCGAAATCCCGCTCCGCTCCCGGGAAGTCGTGCTTATAGAAGAGTCCAAACCCGTGATAGAACAGCAGCAGCGGCGAATCATTCGCGGGAAGAGACGCCAGGAAACGGTCGTACTCGCCCAGATAGAGATAGCTATTTAAGGCCGAACTGTTGATCTTTACCTCCGGGTCCAAACGCCGTGCCCATTCACATTCGGCGGCCGACTGTGGGAGCATCCCGCCAAACCGATACGCGTACCCAAGCTCCCAATGTGCCTCCGCATCGTTGGGACTGCTCTTCAAAGCCACGCGCAGCAGCGGCACCGATTGCTCGACACGGCCCGTATCGGTGAACAGATTTGCCATATAGACACGGGGCTCTGGAGACGCGGGATTCAGTTCGATGGCTTTCTCGTACGCCGCTTCGGCGCGCCGGTATTCGTTGCGTCCCCCAAACTGAAGCGAAGCATTTGTCGTGTAAGCGCGGCCCAGATGAGCCCACGTCGGCGCATATCCGGGGTCGATCGCCGCAGACTTCTCAAACATGGCAATGGCCGCACCGAAGTTCGAACTGCCGTACAAATCAAGCCCGCGTAGATAGTACTCATAAGCGAGGTTGTTCACCGGTGCATCGGGTTTTAACCGCTGCTGCTCGTCCGGGCCTAACTGCAGCGCCAGACCACGAATGATGAGCTGCGAGACCCGATCCTGCACCGTCAGAAGTTTGTCGTACTGCAGCACGAGCGTATCCTGCCACAGCACGGACGTGGGCTTAAAGCCAATCAAGCGTGCCGTGATGCGCAAATCAGGCCCGTCCTTCAGATATGTGCCCGTCAGCAGCATGTCCGCGCTTAATGCAGAGGCAGTGGCCTCCAATGTGCCTTCCTCGCCGCGTGCCCGATAGCGGCTCACCGCCGAAGCGGGCCGCACCGTTAATGCTTTGACATAAGCCAGCTTGCTGATCACTTCATCCGCTAAGGAAAGGCCCAGGAAATCCGTTTGGGCGTCCGGCTTGAGGTTACGGAAAGGGAGCACTGCAAGACTGTGACGCCGGGTGTGTGGCGCTACCCCGCTGTTCCTTTGCCATAGAACGACCAGCCCCGCGAGCACGGCAAGCCCAAGGAGCATAGCACCGGAGGTCCGCCAGTCAAATAGGCGTCGCGCGTGCCCGGAGATCTCTTCTTTCGCCATCTGTAAGGCGCTCTGCACGGCGATAGCGTTTTCGTATCGCGCCCCGCGATCCTTCTGCAGCATGCGCCTGACGATCGCCTGCAAGCTCTTGGAATTGCCGCAGGCAGCCCGGCTCAACGGCTCAGGATCAGTGCGTAAGATATCGGCAATCAGATCGCTCCGCGTGTCACCTTGAAACGGAGCCTTGCCCGCCAGCAGTTCATAAAGCACGGCTCCCAGACTGAATATGTCCGTCCTGGCATCCAGTACGGAGCCACGGGCCTGTTCCGGCGACATGTAGCGCGGTGTTCCCAGAAGCGCTCCGGCCTGTGTGTGAAGCTCACTCGCGGCAGCACCGGCAGTGGTCGCCTGCGGGTCCGAAAGTTCCATCAACTTTGCAATACCGAAATCGACGATCTTCACGCAACCGTCTTGACGCAGCAAGATGTTCTCGGGCTTGATATCGCGGTGCACAATACCCGCGGCATGCGCTGCGGCCAGACCGGTGGTCGCCTGAACTGCTATGTCGACCGACTCGCTGGCCGTGAGCCGCCCCCGATCCATACGCTCTCGGAGAGTTTCGCCCTCGATATATTCCGTGACAAGGAAGCTCCGCCCCTGCGCCTGGCAGAACTCGAATACCATCAGAAGATTGGCATGGTTCAGCGAGGAAACCATACGCGCTTCCTTCTCGAAACGCCGTAAAGCCTCCGGGTCGCTCGTCAGTGTGCGGGGGAGCATCTTGAGCGCCACACGGCGTCCCAGCCGGGTATCCTCAGCTAAATACACCTCGCCCATACCGCCAGCACCGAGTAGCTGAATGACACAGTACTGATCCAGGCAATCCCCTGCCCGGATCGCCGGTGCGGAGTGCCGCTCCATGTATGAACCGGCAACACTCTGCACGGCGTCCTCGAGAAAATCGGCCACGCCGCTTGGAGTGACCGTCACTGACGTGGCGTTCTCAGTATGGTTTTGGAGGAGCGACTCCACCTCGCTGCGCAGCGCCAGGTCGCTTCCGCAGGCGCGCTCCAGAAATGCGGACCGGTCCTCAGGATCTCGCCGTATCGCCTCATGGAACAGATCTTCGATCTGCCTCCACCGGTCGACCGTACGGAACGCGTCCGCTTTCAAATATAGGCCTCAGATGAGATCTTACCGGAAGCTCAGGAGGGAGGGTTGTCCTGCTGCAAAGCGCGGTAGAGCCACGCCTTGGCAAGCCGCAGATCGCGCTGCACCGTTGCTTCGGAGACGCCAAGCGCCGCCGCCGCTTCCGCCTGTGTCAAACCGCCGAAGTAGAGTAACTCCACCAGATCCGCCTTCCGTTGATCCAGCAGCGCTAAATTCTGCAGCGCTTCGTCTAACTCGAGCAGCCGCTCTTCCGGTTCGGCAGAAACAACAATGGCGTCTTCGAGCGAGACTTTCGCCTGCGCACCGCCGCGCTTTTCGCGCCGGTTGGCTTTCGCGTGGTCGACCAGGATGCGTCGCATGGCGCGAGCAGCCACCGCGAAAAAGTGGACGCGATCGTTCCAAGGCACCTGCGCGCCAAGAATCTTCAGATACGCTTA
>CAXTWP010000316.1:0-3815 GCA_964247945.1 uncultured Acidobacteriaceae bacterium
ATCGGCCACATCGGCCTGCCCTTCGCGGAAAACGGCTACGCCACCCTGTTCGGCCTTCGCCTGCCCCTGCCCGAAGACACCACCTTTATCGCCGGCGTGCGTTACCTCGGCTCCGTCCACCTCCGCGTGGAAGCGCTCGCCCGCACCCCCGCCGACGCCGACCGGACCGCGCGGGCACTGTCCTCGTTGGTCTCGCTCCTCAAGTCCATCGAACGCACCCAAACCGCCGGCAGGGCCCCGAACCCCCTACTCGCCTCCCTCCAAATAGCCGCTCAGAAAGACCGCGTCGTCCTCACCGCCGACATCCCTCCGGAGTTGCTGCGGCAACTGGCGACGCCGGACCCCTCACCCGCATCCCATTAGCTATCTGTAACGGAGATCCATGCCATGAAGCACGTCCACCCGCTCACCGCCGTCATCGCCGCTCTCCCCCTCGTTCTTCCAATCGCGTACGCCCAAAGCCCCGCAAGCTCCACCATCACCGGACCCGCCGCCTTCACCGACTACACCCAGGAGCACCCCGGCGTCCGCCGCAAGATCACGGTCGCAGACCTCCCGGAACCCAAGGAAGACGAGTCCGTCGATAACGGCCCCAGCCTTGTCCCCCGCCCCGACGGCGCCATGCCCATCGCGCTCCCCGGCTTCAAGGTCGAGATGTACGCCCAGGGCTTCCGCGAACCGCGCCTGATCCGCACCGCCCCCAACGGTGATCTCTTCATGGCCGACTCCCACGGCGACAAGCTGATCGTCCTCCGCGGCGTCGGCCCGGACGGCAAGGCCGCCACCGTCTCCACCTTCGCCGAAGGCCTCGACCTGCCCTTCGGCATCGCCTTCTATCCCAGTGGCCCCAACCCCAAGTACGTCTACGTCGGCAACACCAAGACCGTTGTCCGCTTCCCCTACAAGAATGGCGACCTCGTCGCCTCCGGCGCTCCCGAGACCATCGTCGCTCAGCTCCCCGGCTTCGCCCAGCTTCGCGGCGGCGGCCATTGGACCCGTGACATCGTCTTCCTTCCCGGAGACAAGCGGATGCTTGTATCGGTTGGTTCTGCTTCCAACGTCGACGACCCCGACTCCCATCCAAACGAGTTCCACCGTGCCGACGTCCTCGAGTTCACCCCCGAAGGCAAGTTCGTCAAAGTCTATGCCTCCGGCATCCGCAACTGCGTCGGCGAGGCCATCAACCCCATCACCGGCCAGCTCTGGTGCTCCACCAACGAGCGTGACCGCCTCGGCGACAACCTTGTTCCCGACTACATTACCTCCGTCAAGGAAGACGGCTTCTACGGTTGGCCTTGGTGGTACATGGGCGGCCACCAGGACCCCCGCCTCGTCGGCAAGCACCCTGAACTCAAGGATAAAGTCATCACCCCCGATGTCATCCTCCAGCCCCACTTCGCCTCGCTCGAGCTCACCTTCTACAACGGCAAGCAGTTCCCCTCCAGCTTCCAGGGTGACGGCTTCGCCGCCGAGCACGGCTCCTGGAACAAGTCCAAGCGCGCCGGCTACGAAGTCATCCGCATCCCCATGAGGAACGGTCACGCAACCGGCGAGTACGAAGACTTCCTCACCGGCTTCGTCACCCCCGATGGCCAGGTCTGGGGCCGCCCGGTCGGCGTCACCGTCGCCAAAGACGGATCCCTCTTCGTCACCGACGACGGCTCCAAAATCGTCTGGCACGTCACTTATACCGGCGGACCAACCACAATGGCGCAAGCACACTAGCTGTAAAGTCCGACTGATCGCCCCGGGTCTCGCTCTGGAGCCTGGGTGCTGACCCGCGTACGCAACTGCCCATCACGTGTAACTGGTCTAGAGGCGCAATCGCCTTCATAACATTCCGGAAGGATATTCGCCGCCGATTCCCCTCTGCTACGCCTGAAAATGCGAAAACACGGGCAAAAACACGTGTCAAGCCCCATTCCTCGCTAAGTCGTTTATTTTTACACGTTTACCAATGCGCATTCGTTTCACGCAACCTGCTAGTCTGGTTGTAGGTGGTGCGAGTTGCGAGATCGAGCCGGAACTCACAGGATGGAAGCGTCCAGAGCAATCGCACCCGGCGTTCAGGCGTGCTTGCTTTTCTTGTTTGTCATTCCCGAAGGGAATCTGGGTTCGCCGCGCTCGGAGCACTAGTCACGATCGGCGAAGAGGCGTACTGTGCTCTTCTTATTTGTCGTTCCCAAAGGGACTCTGCTCTTTGGGCCTCCACGCCATCAGCTAAGCTGCTCTAACTCGGCTGTTTTGAGGATTTTGGCGCTAAGTCCGCTGGATGCAGGGTTTTACGGAGACCATTTCGGCAAGCCCCTTCGAATGAAAAGGTTGCAAGTTAGACGAAACGGGGGTGGCTTACGACCCCTTGGGTCCGCTCGCCCGCAGCTCCGCAAGCGTCGTCCGAAGATACTTGTGCGGGTTCACCGCTATATTCTGAATACGAACTTCGTAGTGCAGATGCGGTCCGGTCGTCCGGCCGCTATGACCGACATATCCGATCACCTGGCCGCGCATCACCGTCTGGCCGGTCATCACCGCAAAGCCGGACATATGGCCGAACAGCGTTTCGACGCCATGACCATGGTCGATCACCACCTCGCGTCCGTAGCCGCTGCCCATGCCCGCCGAACGCACGACACCGTCCGCGGTCGCGATGATCGGCGTCCCGTTCGGCGCGCCGATGTCGACCCCCTTATGGAACTCGCCCTCGCCGTTGCCCACCACCGGATCCTCGCGCTGGCCGAAGCTCGACGTGATCGGTCCAATCACCGGCCAGATCGATGGTCCATCGAAACCGGCGTCCATCGCCGGAAAAGCGGAAAGCCCGGCATCCACGCCCAGCGCGCCGGAGCCGCCCGGCGTTCCCATGCCGTTCAGCGCGGAGGTGCGCAGCGCGTAAAACGCGTCGACGGACTTGAAGTAACTCTCGTCCGTCAGGTTCGCCGCATCCGCCTTAAGCGGCGCATTGAGGGTGGCATCCATCTGGCCCGCGCTCTTGTGCCCTCGGCCTGTGCTGAGCCGCGCCATCGGCACCGCCAGTTTGCTTGCCGTCAGCCCGTACAGGGCCGAAACTTCGGTTGCCAGCGACCCGAGCGAAGCGGCCTCAACATCCTTTTCGTGCTCCTTCTTTTCCAGGGTAGCGTAGTCCTTGCGCAGCGAGTCATGGTCCCGGCGCAGCTCGTTGAAGCGCGCCGTCTTGATCAGCATGCGCGAGTACGACCCCGCCAGGCCTGCGATGCTGAACAGCCCCACCGCCGCCACGGCCACAAACAGGTAAGCGTAGTAGAGAGGGATCGGCACCTTGCGCAGGCTGCCGCTCGTGTCGCGCGTGACAAAAAGAATGTAATGGCGTTTTTTAGAAGTCAACCGGGAACCTTAGCGGCAGCATTTTAGAGATCGACGCGACCCGTGAGATAGCGGCCCTAGAACGCAGTCGCCCACTATAAATGAGAAACACTGATCGGCATTTGCGAATCCCAAACATCGAGATGTCATTAGAAACATCTTAACAAAACCAACGTAACCGCGCAATCGACCGCGATGCTGTGCTCTCTTGATAAGAGAACTCTAATCACATCGGTTCTGCCACTTCCCTTCGCGCGCCGTCATGAAAAACATTGCCGCCACCGGCGAACTCGCCCTGATCGACCGGATCCGCACGCAGTTCGGCGGCGCTCGCGGTCGCCACATCGCTCTCGGCATCGGCGACGACTGCGCCATTCTTCGTCCGCCGCCCGGCTGCGAGATCGTCGTCACCACCGACTTCACCCTGGAAGGCCGCCACTTCCGCCGCGATTGGCACTCGCCCGAGTCTGCCGGCC
>CAXTWP010000317.1:0-2576 GCA_964247945.1 uncultured Acidobacteriaceae bacterium
TCGCATACGGTACGGCGTGCGCAGTACCTCCCACCAGTGCCCTCTCAAGCGTTGCTTTCGCTTCATAGAGCCGTACCCTGAGTGCCGGAGCTGCTTGCGGAGCGGTGATGCCCCGCTGCTCCTCTTCCAACACTGACGCCGCGGTATGGACCTCCTCGGGCGTCCAATTGTCCAGGTCGCTGAGCAGTTGCTGCTGCGCGGCGGCGACTGCCTCCGCGTTGCGGGCCGCTTCAGCCGCCGCCTTAGCCCGTTGAGCGGCGTGTTGCGCTTCCGCCGCAAGAAATGCCCGGTAGCTCTGCGAGTGCGCGTACCGCTCGGCGACCGCGGCGGCGATGCGCATGGCGCGGGTATCGGACTGCGGCGGCGGCGCGGACGCGTCCCGATCAAACAGCCCCTGACCGGCCGCATGATGGCCGTGCCGGCCGCGCAGCGCACGGTGCGCCGCCAGCCGCTCCGCGGCCTGCGCCTTCAGATCCGGCCGATGCGCCGCCTGGCTCAACTGGCGCGAGGAGGCCAGCTCCCGCGGTTCCATCTCCACCTGCACCGCGCTTGTTGTGCTCAATGCCTCGAACTCGCTTTCGTCAATCGTTTCGGCTGAAATCGTTTAGCCTGAAGATGCGGTGATACGTCTGACATGCATGGATCCGAACAGGAGGGTGGAGGCGGTCGATCAACGCGGTCGCATTCCCCCGGTTGGTCGTTGGCACCGGCCAGCACGTCGCTTTCTCATAACTACCATGCTGTTTACGGCCAGTCACCTGTATCTGCCGGCCCAGCAGGTAACGATGCAGGCACCCCCGGGCGATGCCGGGACGACCGCATTGAAAGACGTTCCCGATCCGGCCCCGGGCCCGCGCTTTCCGCTTGCCGTAGTCATCCCTCCGGATGATGACGGGGAGAACGTGGACATCGAGTCGGATACGCAGACCTATCGAGACGGGAGGTACACGCTTGATGGCAATGTGGAGATCGTCTACGGCAACCGTACCGTACACGCTGATCACATTGACTACGACACAAAGACAGGCGACCTCACCGCCACCGGGCATCTCGTCGCCACCGGCGGTGTCAACGATGAACGCATTGCCGCCGGCCACGGCACCATGAACCTGAAGCAGCAGACCGGGCGTTTCTACGATGTGTCCGGCTCGGTAGGCGTCAAGCTCACCGGCTCACGCGCGGTGTACACCAGCGGCAATCCCTTTCTTTTTACAGGCCGCATGGTCGTTCGCACGGGGCCAAGCGAGTACCAGGTGTACGACGGCACCGTCACCTCCTGCCGGCTTGCGCGTCCCGATTGGCTGCTTTCGGCGAGACTGTTTGAGATCGACAGTGAAAAGGCACGCGCGCGAAACAGCGTCTTCCATCTGCTCCATCTTCCGCTGCTTTACCTACCCTATGTCACCCACCCCGTGGACTCCGAACAACGGCAGACGGGCCTGCTTATCCCTGTTCTCGGTGAGTCGTCCAGCAAAGGATTCATCCTGGGCGAGGAGGTTTATTTTGCCATCAACCGGAGCATGGACCTTACTGCCGGAGCCATCTACTATTCGCTGCGGGGATGGGCGCAGTCGGCGAGCTTTCGCTACAAGGGGCGCGACCAGGACTTTGCAACCGCCCGCTACACCGGCCTGCAAGATCGCGGGTACACGCCGACGGGCGGCGTCTACACCAACCAGGGCGGCGAAGACCTCACCTTTCGCGGACGCCATGACTTCTCCTCCCAGACCCGCGTCGCCGCGGACGCGGAGTATCTCAGCTCCTATCCCTACCGTGAAGCCTTTACGGATAACTTCAACCAGGCTGTGTCGAGCGATATTCTCTCTACGGTCTACGCCGCGCATGAAGCCGACGGCTTCATGGCCTCGGCCCGAGTCGACCGCTACCAGGGCTTGAAGCGCGCGGCCGTGCTGGCCGAGCCTGCTACCTCCGCAACGCCCGCCGTGGCGGCGTCCCCCGAGCAGCAGGTGCGCATCTTCCACGCGCCCTCGCTCGACTTCGACGTGACCGACCATCGCATCGGCGCGACTCCGCTGCTCTGGAACCTCGAAAGCTCCTCGGCGGGTCTGAAGCGGGTGCAGCCAAACTTTGTGACCGGAGGCACGATCGAGCGCTTCGACCTGCATCCGCAACTCTCGCTGCCGCTTGGCGGGGCGGGATGGCGCTTGCTGCCGTCGGTCGGGGTGCGCGAGACGCTTTACAGCCGCAACCGGCAGACCCCCTACACCCCCGGCCCGCCGGTCGAGGGAACAGGCGGCCTGAGCCGTTCCGACCTTGAGACGGAGGTCGACCTTCGAATGCCGGTGCTCGAGCGCACCTTCGCGGGTGGACTGGCGCAGAAGCTCTTCGGCACCGAAGTGCGGCACACCATCGAGCCGCAGGTGACGTATCGCTATGTCACCGGGATTGGCAACTTCCTCAATGTGCTTCGCTTCGACGACAAAGATGTTGTGAGCAATACGAATGAGGTGGAGTACAGCCTGACGCAGCGGCTCTTCGCCAGAACCGGCGAGGCAAAGCCCTGCAGCGACTTGGTCCCTCCCCCTACAACGGAAACAGAAGAAGAGACTACCGCT
>CAXTWP010000317.1:2586-3792 GCA_964247945.1 uncultured Acidobacteriaceae bacterium
TACCGCTTCCGCCACCTGCCGGACGAGCGAGCGGCTGCAGTGGCGGTTGTCGCAGAAGTATTTCTTCGACCCCACCTTTGGCGGCGCGGTCATCAATGGACGGCGCAACATCTTCGACACCACACTCTCGCTCTCCGGCGTCGCGTTCCTGACTGAGCCGCGCAATATTTCGCCGCTTATCTCGCGGTTGCGTGTGCAGACTTCGGAGAAGACGGATGTGGAGTGGGACTTCGACTTCGACACAGGCGCGAAAAAACTCACGGGCAACAATCTTTTCGTCGATTATCGCGAGGGCAAAAGCTTCGCCGGCCTCAGCTATGCGCGGCTCAACGCACCCGGCCGCTTCTACACCGAAGGCGTCAGCTCTTCCGTCTCGAACTTCAACCAGTTACGCATCCTGCTGGGGTACGGTTCACCGACCAAGGCGGGGATCGGCATTGCGGCCAACGCGGGCATCGATCTGAACCTGGGCGCGCTGCAGTACGCCGCGCTCCAGACCTCGTATAACTGGAACTGCTGTGGCCTCAGCGTGGAGTATCGCAAGTTCGAACTGGGTTCGGTCCGCAACGAAAACGCCTATCGCTTCAACTTCACTCTGGCAAATATCGGCACGGCCGGCAATCTGCGTCGCGCTGAACGGCTCTTTTAGCTGCGTCCCGCAAGGCTGAGCGCGCTTCATCGTGAGATAATCAACGTTGTGCTGAGCGTTGTGAGACCATTCCGTTCGCTTGTATTTGCCGTTGCCTTGACCGCACTTGGCTGCCATGGCCAGATCTCCGGCGGCTCCTCGAAGCTGTCTCCCGAGATGGCCAGACGGGTTGAGGTCCTTATCCGGTCCAAGTCCAACGTTCCTCCAAGCTACACTATCGAGATTGGCCCCCGGACCAAGAGCGACATCGCGGGATTCGATACCATCAGCGTCAGCTTCAGCGCCGACGGCAAGACCAGCAAACCCGCCCTGTTTCTGATCTCGGCCGACGGTAAGACCCTTGCGCAGTTCAACAAGTTCGACATCAGCAAAGATCCCAAAGAACTCGTCTCGGAGGCGGAGCGGCCGTCGCGGGGCGGTTCGGAAAAGGCGGCGGTGGTCATCGTCGGCTTCGACGATCTCGAATGCCCCTTCTGCGCGAAGATGCACCAGCAGCTCTTTCCCGCGCTGCTGGAACGCTATAAGGACCAAGTCCGGGTCGTCTATCGCGACTACCC
>CAXTWP010000318.1:0-947 GCA_964247945.1 uncultured Acidobacteriaceae bacterium
CATTAACTTTACCGGCACGAACGCCGCCCGAGGCCCCAACGAGCCGCGTTTCGCCACCCGCCCCGGCACAGCGGAGCGCTTCTTCGACATGACCACCGCGTACACCCCGAGCCTCCGCACCCTGGCTATCGGCGAGGCTGCCCGTCAGGGCTTTCTTCTTACCGAAGGCGTCTACCTCGCCGTGCTTGGCCCCTCCTTTGAAACCCCCGCCGAGATCCGCGCCTTCCGCACCCTCGGTGCCGACCTCGTCGGCATGTCCACGGTCCATGAGGTGATCGTTGCCCGTCACATGGGCCTAGACGTCCTCGGCCTTTCGCTCGTCACCAACATGGCCGCAGGCGTTACCGGCGCCGCAATCCACCACGAAGAGGTAATGGAGATCGGCCGCAACGCCGCCACCCGCTTCACCAGCCTGCTTACCGCCCTTATCGCCCAGATTGTCAGCGGAGACCAAGATTCTGACTTAGGGGTTCTCTAGTACTCTAGTTTTCGTTATCGGTGAAGTAGCAGATCAGCCTCTTCTCGACGAGAATCGAGTTGCCGCCGAAAGAGGACCGTGTGCAGATAACTTAACTCTCGTCTGGGCTATGGTACTTTCCCTGACGACCAATGTAGGTTTTAACATTATCTTTTGGGTTCTCGCCGGCTTGAGCGTTATCAGTTCCAGAGCCAGCTTCCCGGCTGCCGTCCCGATCGCTTCAGGTGACTGCTCGACTGATGTGAGCGGTACCCGAAGATAATCAGCGTAGCGAAAGTTTCCGCATCCGACAAAGGCGATGTCCTGCGGAATACGCTTCCCCGCAGTCTCCGCCGCCGCCATTGCCCCGATTGCGGTAACGTCGTTGTAGCAAAACACCGCATCTGGTGGATGTTTACGCGCAAGCAAATGCCGCATCGCGTCATAGCCATCGCGATCACTCACCTCTTCGAAGCGTTCTCCTATGAGG
>CAXTWP010000318.1:957-3521 GCA_964247945.1 uncultured Acidobacteriaceae bacterium
GGATGACACGCTCCTTCAGGTCTTTATCGCTCATGCCAAGCTGTTCGTGAAATCCACGGAAGCGATCTCTGCCGGTGCTGGCCGCCTCACTTTCGATATGAGCGATCCTGCGCCTTCCGATATCGAAGAGATGCGTGCCGCGATTTGGCCAGCGCGGAAGTCACCTGAGCCGACATAATCGAGCTTGCATTCTGTAAAGTTTCGATCCACAAGAATGCATGGCGGCAAGCTGGCCAACGAAGCCGGAAGATGAAAACGAGTCTGGCAAGACGCGATGAGCAAGGCGTCGACCCGACGTTGGAGGAGCGCTTTCATCTCGAGCTTTTCCATGGCCGGATCTTCTTCAGACGACCCAAGTAAAAGAACTCTTTCTCCCTCCCGCGCAACAGAGGCAAGTCCCTTGGCAACCTCTGCAAAAAACGGTGGACCAGATCTTGGACTATAAGGCCGATTTTATAGGATTTGCCACCGGCAAAAGCACGTGCCTGATAGTTCGGCTGGTAACCTAGCTCCCGAGCACGCTTCTTTACTCGTTCTTAGTCTCCTGGCCCGCATCCGGGCTGTTACGAAGTACCTTCGAGACAGTGACTTTCGAGATGCCTAGATCGTTCGCGATATCTTGAAGTCGAATTGCCATGTCGCTCAGTTTATGACCTCAGCATTCATGTAGAAGTTTGTGCTTCTTTAGCAGCCGGTTGTAGCCAGCCAAGCTAAGCGAGAGGAAGAAACGCAAAGGCACAGATCTAACGCATGTTCATACGGACTGCGAAGGCGCAGCCATCAGCGAGGGTAACAAGAACGGCTTCTGTCACAGCTACGATCCACGTAATCGCACCATCCTCCCGACTGGGTACGGTCAACGAATTTAGAACTGTGATAGTTGCCGAGATCTCGGTAGTAGTCCAGCAAGGTTATTACTGCACTAACCCCGAAGATCGTACCGAACCGTATACTAGCCGCCACTGGTAGGATTCTGGAGAGCATATCCCATTTGAGCCGCGAGCGGCCTACCTGGCAGAAGCAGCTGCGCTGATACCGATTGAAAAGACGCATGAGGCTGTTCCAAGTACGCTCGAAAGGCCATTGTCGCGAGTGGCCTGAGGAACGTGGACGCTAGGACTTGCATTCATACCGGTGCTCTGGTATACATTTCTCACGCTTTACATATTAGGTTAGCAACCGAGGGATGAGAGCTGTATCTACAGCACCTGGCAGTGGGATAGGCGTCTTCCTTTGCGAATGCATGCCCTCACGAACCTGTACCTGTCACACGCACAGGAGTTTATGGAAAGTATTCCGACCGCGAACGACCAGGCCTTCTCCCTTGAGCAGACAGAGTACTTGCGCGGGTTTTGGGCGTGGGTGCAGAACCGCTTGCCATTGCCGTTTTTGGGTGAGACGGCGGACGGGCAGTTTACGGACGACGCGGCTTCGGGCGTGCCGAACCTTGCTGTCGAGCCGGAGTTCTTCGGGACGCCTGTCGACGAGCTTTGCCGCGAAGAGAAGTGGAAGTACGACGCAAACCCGCTGGACGCGTGGGATCAGCTGGTGGCGCATGCGCAGGAAGATAAGCTGCCGGACGCGGAACACACATATCGCTTCAAGTTCTTTGGGCTGTTCTATGTGGCTCCGGCGCAGGAATCGTTCATGCTGCGGATGCGGATGCCAGGCTGCGTGTTGCGGTCGCACCAGCTGCGCGGGCTTGCGGAGATGGCGGCAAGATGGGGCGGCGGCTGTGCGGTCACGACGCGGGGCAACCTTCAGGTACGCGATCTCGCGCCAAGGCACATCATCGATGTGCTGACCAGGCTGGACGAACTGGGGATCTCGTCGAAGGGTTCGGGCGCGGATAACATACGGAACATTACGGCCACGCCGACGACAGGGCTCGATCCGCAAGAGCTAATGGATGTGGGGCCGCTGGCGAAGGCGCTGGAATACTACATCCGCAACTCGCGCGACATGTACGGTTTGCCGCGGAAGTTCAACGTGGCGTTCGACTCGGGCGGGGCGATCTCAGTGGTGTCGGACACGAACGACATCGGGTTTGTGGCGGTGCGGGTGGCGGAGGGTAAGAGTGTTCCGGCGGGGGTGTACTTCCGGGTGCTGCTGTGCGGGATCACGGGGCACAGGCAGTTCGCGTCGGACGTAGGTCTCCTGGTGCCGGCGGGGCAAACGGTGGCGCTGGCGGCGGCAATGATCCGTGTTTTTGCCGAGCATGGCGACCGGACCGACCGTAAGAAAGCGCGGCTGAAGTATCTGGTGGACAGGTGGGGCGTGGAGAAGTTTCTGACGGAGACGGAGAAGAAGCTGGCCTTCCCGCTCTTGCGCTTCGACGCGGCGGAGTGCGAGCCGCGCGCGTCGATCGAGAAACATGGGCACCTGGGGGTACATCGGCAGAGTCTGCCGGGGATGAACTACGTTGGCGTGGTGACGCCGGTGGGCAAGTTGACGGCGGCACAGATGGTGTCACTGGCGGACATCGCGGAGCGGTTCGGCACGGGCGAGATGCGGCTGACGGTGTGGCAGAACGTACTGATCCCAAATGTGGCGGACGGCAACGT
>CAXTWP010000318.1:3531-3742 GCA_964247945.1 uncultured Acidobacteriaceae bacterium
GGCTGGAGGCAGCGGGGCTACATTGGTCGGCAAGTACCATCATGGGTGGGGTGATCGCGTGTACGGGCAACAAAGGCTGCAAGTTTTCCCAGGCAGACACCAAGGCGCACGCGCTGATCCTGGCCAACCACCTCGACGCCCGCTTCAAGCTGGAGCAGCCGGTGAACCTCCATGTGACGGGGTGTCCGAATTCGTGCGCGCAGCACTATAT
>CAXTWP010000319.1:0-3739 GCA_964247945.1 uncultured Acidobacteriaceae bacterium
GATAGGACAATCGCCTGTGCCCGTCCCCGTCTTCTCGCCTTTGCACAAGAGCGAAAAGGATCGCTCGAAGGTCGAAGCGGCCTATGCCAGGATGAGGGACGTTGTTGAAGGTCATCCGTACCTGGAAAGAGAACGCGCAATCCCTGCCGCACTCCTCCTTCAAGATCGCTTCGCTGGGCGCATACGAATCGATGAACGCAGCAACGCCGTATTCCCTCATTTCGACGCGCAAGGTCTAAGCGGATATGAGCTGAAGAATATCGACTATACCGGCTTCGCTTCGGGTGGCAGTAAGTCTCTTTGGCTCTCCCACGAATTGCCTGACGACAATCGCCTGGTGTTCGCGGAATCCGCTATCGACGCTCTCAGTCATGCCGTGTTGTTTCCAGACGAACGCACCCGCTACGCCTCGATTGGCGGCAAGCCAAGCCCGTATCAACCGGAACTCATAAGAGCCGCGATTGCACGGATGCCGATGGATAGCGAAGTGATTTCGGCTATGGATGCCGATTCCGACGGAGCACTGCTCACGGAAGTCGTTCGCAAAGCTGTCGCTCTGGTTGGCCGCTCCGATCTTCGCTTCGTCGTCAACGAACCTTTCGGCTTCAAGGATTTCAACGAGCAATTGCAAGCCAAACCTCAACCTTCTTTCTCCTACCGCCCAGGGGTGCCTTCCATTAGCTGAGAAATGCGGCTGAGGGGCTTACGTGATGAATGACCGTTCGCCAATCCGTCTCGATGAAACGGCTTTCGAGCGTCACTTCACGCCGAAGCAATTGGCTGACTTGTGGGTACTCCACGAAAGCACCATCCGGCGCTTGTTTCTCGATGAACCTGGGGTACTGAAGTACGGCAATTCCTACGCTCGAAGCGGACGGAGAGATTACGTCACCCTCCGCATACCTGAATCGGTAGCGAGGCGAGTCTATGCACGGCGTTCGCGCTAAACTCGGAGTCATGTTGACGATATGGCGGCGGCACACGAATGCTTGTCCTCACCGGACGAAGGGCCGAAACGTCCTCAAATGTAACTGTCCGCTATGGGCAGACGGGTATGTGAACGGTAAGCGGGTGCTTCGGCAATCGCTGAAAACCCGCGATATGGCACGGGCGCGGAAGAAAGCTGTCGCGCTCGAATCGCCGGACAACCAAGTATTCAAATCTGTCGCGGATTCCGTCGCCGCTTTCCTCGAACACTGCACAAGCGAAGGTCTGAAGTTTTCGACCGTCCGCAAGTACAGGAACACTCTTCGTCACCTAAAAACCTTTTGCGAAGCGGAAGCGGTCGAGTCCGTAGATTAGCTGACCGCCGATCATCTGGACGCCTTCAGAGCTGGTCGCGGTCTCAAGCCTATAACGAGTTCCAAAGAGCTTGAATTGCTGCGGCAATTCTGCGGTTTCTGCTGTGATCGCAAGTGGTCTTCGGAGAACGTAGCCAAGCGCATCAAATCGCCCCGCAACATCAAACCCAACGATGTAGAGCCGTTCAGCACGTCTGAAGTGAAGTCGATCATTGCGGCTTCTAACGTGATCGGGCGCGGTCCTTATGAGCGTCTCAGAGCGCGGGCCATGATCCTCACTCTGCGCTACACGGCTCTTCGTATCGGTGACGTGGCGATGCTGGGGCGTGAACGGGTCACGAATGACGGCGGGCGCTGGCGCATTTTCCTACGCACCGAAAAGAGCGGCAAGCCTGTGTTCCTGCCCATCCCTGGGGAGCTGAAGGCTGCGCTCGATTGTGTCCCCTGCCCCGTGGTGCTGAAGATGGATGCCGCTACTACTTCTGGAACGGCGTGTCGTCCGAACGCGCAATGAAGGGCATAGCCGAGCGTAGCTTGGCGGCGGTGTTCCGATCTTCGATGGTGTCCCGCGCTCATGCACACCGTTTTCGTCATACGCTTGCGACGGAACTTTTGGGGAGCGGGGCTAGCTTTGAAGAGGTTGCCGATATACTTGGCAACTCTCCCGATGTGGTGAGGAAACACTATGCGAAGTGGTCACCTGCGCGGCAATCGCGTATCGACGATCTCATGCAACGCGTTCATTCTGGCTCCAATTACCTGATTGCCGATTCCACGCCCCTCATCCAATAGCAATCGCCACACCCGATCACTTGGAAACGGCAGATGACTCGTTGTCGGAAGAGATTGAGGCTGTAATTACCTCGATGACGGCCTGTTCGATCCGCTGTCCAAGGTAGTGTGATGAAGGATTTCCATTCGTGCGGAGCCGCTGTGCAACCGCGAGCGCATCTGCAAAGGTCGGTACACGGGCGCGCCTGATGCCACGCAAGCTCGAAGCGCCAAACTTCTGAACTGCTTCCTGGTACAGCATTTCAAATTCGGGAACCCCCGAGTCTCGCCGAAAACACATACCCGCTCCCTCGAAGGCCAAATTTTTACCAGTTCCGATTTACCTCGTCAAAGGCTGGCCATCGCTCATCTCAATTAGGCACGATTTAGGCACAAACGAAAATGCAGCCCGTAGGCTGCACATTCTAAAGCCTCTTATTTGGTGCCGGGAGGGGGGGTCGAACCCCCACGAGGTTGCCCTCGGCGGATTTTGAGTCCGCTGCGTCTGCCAGTTCCGCCATCCCGGCTCTGCCTCCAATCACAAGGGCATGAAGCCCCCTTTGCGATGGTACAGCTCAGCAGGTGTGGCCCGTCTGCCCCGCCTGCTTGGGTTCGGTCAGTATCGCATAAATCGTACGACTTCGTCGGAACCAAGGGTGAGGGAATCGCCCCGGACCTGTGCTTTAGTCTCGATATTGCGCCGTCGCGACTGACGCTTTCTGCATCTTAGCAGCTAAGTCTATTAGATTGACATTGAGGGTTCCATAAGGCCATCCGGCTGCTTCGTACCGGCCAACATGCACCAACGATGTTTGGAGAACAATGAGTCCCGCTTTAGTCCTCATCGACGACAATGCCGTTCAGGCAGCAACCCGCCAGACGATCTTGCGACGGGCGGGTTACTTTGTTATCGCAGCCCTGAACCCGCGGCGGGTACTGGACCAATTTCAGCGGAATGAGTTCCAGGAACAAATTGGCCTGGTCATCACCGATCATCTGATGCCTGAGATGACGGGTGCCGAGTTTGTCCGTGAACTGCGCCGCAGTCATCCCGAGGTGCCGGTCATGGTCATCAGCGGTCTGGAAGAGGCGGAGTCGGAGTACGACGACCTGCAAGTCATCTTTCAGTTGAAGCCGCTGCTTCCGGAGGAACTACTGGCGAACGTGAAGCGTCTGCTTCAAGAGAACGCCTAGCTTTCCGTGCGGTAAACGATGCTGCATTGCTCTCGTCCGCTACCCCTGCGAGAATAGGGCAGCAATGCATCCGCACCCCATGCCGGAGTTTGGCAGCTTCTCTCTGCTGCTCGCCCTCACCCTGACTGTTTATACGCTTGTTGCCGGTGCAATCGCGTTGCGCCGGGCGCAGGGCAGCGACACCGCCGGCCGTATCGGCGAGACCGCTCGCCGCGCCGGCATGGCCAGCTTCATCGCGCTCACCTGCGCCGCGATTGCCCTCGTCTGGGCCGCCTTCACCGACGATTACTCTGTCTCCTATATCCTGCACCACACCAATCGCGCTCTGCCCGGCCCATACAAGTTCGCCGCTCTCTGGTCCGGACAGGAGGGTTCGCTTCTGCTCTGGGCCTTCCTGCTTTCCGCATACGGGTTTGTTCTTCGCGCCCGTCACCGCGTCGACGTTCGCCTCTCGGCGTTCGCCTCCACAATCC
>CAXTWP010000320.1:0-3735 GCA_964247945.1 uncultured Acidobacteriaceae bacterium
GCGGCGAGCCAGAGCCAGAAGCGAGTGCCGTCGTCGGAGGCGGGGCGGGCGCGGAGCAGGATGCCGTCCTGCCCGGTGGCACTGAGATTGCTTGGCGGGTCGGAGCCTTCGCGGATGAGGTCGAGCGGGGGACCGGCGAGGGCGGCTTCGAGTTGTTCGACGGTGGAGGAGCGGGTGAGTTCGACCAGCACGGAGGCGGTGTAGCCGTGGAAGACTGGTGCCTGGATCAGCTGGAGGGTAAGCGAGGGCAGACGGCCGGCGGAGAGCAGGTCGTAGTGATCCTGGATGGTGTTCTCGGTGATTTCGGGGTGGATCTTGGCGTTTTCGCCAAGCGCGGGAAGCAGGTTGAAGGCGACCTGCGCGTCGTACTGCTCGCGTGGCGGGGTTTGGAAGGAGAGCAGGCCGACGGTCTGCTGGTGCAGCTCGTCCATGGCGAGCTTGCCGTGCTCGGAGGCGGGCTCGAGGAGGGTCGCGGCGAGGTTGGCGGCGGGGAGCTTGGAGGCGAGTCGTGCGGCGATGAGGGCCAGCATGACGGCGGCGGGATGGGCGGCGACGAGCGCGGCGGCTCCAAGGTCGAGCGGCTTGCGGGTGCCCTCCATCGAGCCGACCAGTGAACCTTCGATCCAGGGTGCGCGGAGGGGAACGTCCTTTTCGCCGAGGAGGGTTCCGGTGAGGTCAATGAGGCTGGCACCGGCTGTGCGGGCGGCTTGCCAATGGGCGCGGGTAAGGGTGGAGTCGCCGGTGAAGAAGGCGAAGTCGACCTCTTCGAGAGACTGGGTGTCGAGCGGCTGGAGGATGGCGATCTCATCGCCGGTGGCGGTGATCTGACCGGCGGCGTCTTCGCCGTCGAGCAGGATGACGGTGGCCGGGCCGCGGGGCTGGTGGGCCAGCACCGCGGCCAGTGCCTTGCCGAGCAGCGAAGACGCGCCGACGATGGCGATGCGTTGCAGGCCATTGAGCATGAATGATTCTCCGATTTAGACGGGGCGAGCAGCCTGGCGGCGCTCGCGGCTCCAGGAGTAAGCGAGACGGGCGAGGACGCCGGAGCAGAGATAGCCAAGGGCGAGCAGGATCAGCATCCACTCGGAGTAGAGCAGGAGCAGGCCGACGACGAGCGCGATGACAACGACCAGCTGAAAGGGGTGGCGGCCTTCGGTGTTCATCTCCTTGCCGCTCCAGAAGCGCCAGCTGCTGACCATGAGGAAGCCGGTACCGGCGATCAGGCCCATCCAGAGCAGCGACTTGGAGGGGTTGTAGATGGGGTGGCCGTTGAAGAAGTGGATGACGGAGGCGATGACGCCCGCGCCGGCGGGGATGGGCATGCCGACGAAGTATTTGCGCCCAGGACGGCCCGGGTTGCGCGGCTGCGGGTTGATGCTGATGTTGAAGCGCGCAAGCCGGCACGCTCCGCAGATGAGGAAGAGGAAGCATACGAAGACGCCGAGATGGAGCAGGCGGTCGCGGTAAAGGGGGTCGACGGAGGCGGGCAGCAGCCGGAAGCCCCACATATAGGCGAGCAGGCTCGGTGCGGCACCGAAGGTGATGACGTCGGCGAGGGAGTCGAGCTCTTTGCCGAAGTCGCTGGTGGTGCGGGTGCGGCGGGCGACCTGGCCGTCGACGCCGTCGAAGAGCACGGCGAACCCAATTGCGAGCGCCGCGCGATCGAAGTATGCGGGGGCGGCGGCCGAGCCTTGCATGCCTTGGGTGATGGCGTAGTAGCCGGCGGCGATGTTGCCGGCGGTCAGCAGCGACGGTAGCAGATACATGCCGCGGCTGGGATGGCGGCGAGGCGGGCCGTCGGGTGCCAGGCTGGGCGTGTCGTGCGCCATCAGGCCGCGTGCTCCGCGAGGGTGTTTGCGGTCTGCGGCAGAACGGCGATGACGGTGGAGCCGCCCTTGACGCGGGTGCCGGTCTTGACCTTGAGGTTGGCCTCGGCAGGCAACAGCACGTCGACGCGCGAGCCGAATTTGATGAGGCCGACGCGCTGGCCGCGTTCGATGCGGTCACCGGGCTTGACGGTGCAGACGATACGGCGCGCGAGCAGGCCGGCGATCTGCTTGAAGCCGACCTCATAGCCGCCGCCGTCTATCAGGACGAGCGTTTGTTCGTTGTGGAGGACGGATTCGGCGTTCATCGCGTTCATGAACTGGCCCTTGCGGTGCTCGACGTGGGTAACCGTGCCGGCGACGGGCGAGCGGTTGACGTGCACGTCGAAGACGTTGAGGAAGATGCTGAGGCGCAGGCGGCCGCCGCTGACGGTCTCGATCCACTCGGCCTCGGTGACGATGCCGTCGGCGGGGGAGACGATCTGGCCGGGTTCGGCGGGGATGCGGCGGTTGGGGTCGCGGAAGAACCAGAGGAAGAAGAGCGCGAGGGCTACGGGGATGGCAACGAGAAAGCCGATCTTGGTCAACCACCACAGCACTACGGCCACCGCGGCAAACCCGGCGGCATAGAAGAAGCCATCACGAACCATAGGTACCGATTATAGAGGAGGGCCGCTGCGGCTACGTTGCGGCTATGGTTTGGTTTGGGGGCGCATGAGGGGGAAGAGGATCACGTCGCGGATGGATTTTGCGCCGGTGAGGATCATGGTCAGGCGGTCGATGCCGATACCCTCGCCGGCGGTCGGGGGCAGGCCATAGCCAAGGGCGCGGACGTAGTCTTCGTCCATCTGGTGGGCCTCGTCGTCGCCGCGATCGCGCTCGGCGAGCTGGGCGAGGAAGCGGGCGCGCTGCTCGTCCGGGTCGTTCAGCTCAGAGAAGGCGTTGCCGATCTCGAAGCCACCGATGTAGAACTCGAAGCGTTCCACCCAGTCGGGGTCGCCGGGCTTTTGCTTGGAGAGGGGCGAGACGGCTAGGGGGAAGTCGTAGATGATGGTGGGCTGGACGAGGTGGGGTTCGGCAAGTAACTCGAAAAGACCCAACAATACTCTTCCAGCCGGTGCACCTAATTGAAGTTCACGCGCGAAATTACGGAAGACGAGCCCTTCACTCAATACTTCGAAGCCGCGCGCTACTTCCGGTGATGCATCTTCGAGAACGATACTAGGTAGTTCTGAGTTCGTGTCAGGAACACTTCGGTAGCCTTCTAATGCTATCCGAGCTGGACCAATCAACTTATCTAGTTTCTCGTTAGTGGCTTTGATGAAGCTGGTAAATCCATTCAGCGTCGCGAACTCATCTTTATTTGGCGGTATGACTGCCCAAGTTTTAGGCCAAAACGCGATTATCGCTTCACGCATGGTGTACTTCTGCCAACGGCTTAGATCGATCTCATTTCCGTTGAACTTACATGTGCTAGTTCCGGTCACTTCCATAGCGACGAACCTAATAAGTTCCTGGGTCAGGTCCATCAGGTCGTGGTAGTTGGCGTAGGCCTGGTAGAACTCGAGCATGGTGAACTCGGGGTTGTGGCGGGTGCTGACGCCCTCGTTGCGGAAGTTGCGGTTGATCTCGTAGACGCGGTCGAGGCCGCCGACGACGAGGCGCTTGAGGAAGAGCTCGGGCGCGATGCGGAGTGAGAGTGGCAGGTCGAGGGCGTTGTGGTGGGTCTTGAAGGGGCGGGCGGCGGCTCCTCCGGCGACGGTGTGGAGCATGGGGGTTTCGACTTCGAGGTAGCCGCGCTCGTCGAAAAAGCGGCGGATTGCGCGGAGGATCGCGGCGCGTTTGACGAAGGTTTCGCGGACGTTGAGGGGCGCTTGGTTCTCTTCTTCTACCCCCATTAGGTCTACTG
>CAXTWP010000321.1:0-2396 GCA_964247945.1 uncultured Acidobacteriaceae bacterium
GGATAACGTCCGGGACGGAGGGTTCAAGCCCTCTGGACGGCCAGTGCAACAGAGAACGAACCGCCGTATGTCGCCTAGGTGACATACGGTAAGGGTGAAAAGGTGCGGTAAGAGCGCACCGCGTCCGGTGTAAATCGGGCGGCAGGGTAAACCCCACACGGAGCAAGACCAAATAGGCAGGGAGTTCGTCCGCTTCTCTCCAGGCGGACGGTGCGTGCCGGCCCGGCGCGCCCAGGCGGAGAGATTGAGGCGGTTTACAAAGACCGGCTCAAGGCCGAAACTTGCGGGTAGGTTGCTGGAGCGGCGCAGCAATGCGTCGCCTAGAGGAATGATCGTCTAAAACAAAATTCGGCTTACGGGCCGCCTGCAAGGCTGTCACGGCCCTGACTTCCGAAAGGATGCCGGGGCCGCAACTTAGCCGCACCCGACGCGGTCTACCGCAACAACGGCATTTTCACCGAGGTAAGCCGCCCGCGAGCGTCATTGAGGCCCGGTTCTCAGGTTTGCAGGCCATCTGGTCTCACGTCCATGAGGACAGCGGCTACGCCTGTCCGACGCTAACGGCGGCGGGCCCCAACTCCCGGTGCGCAATCTGGAAAATGTCCCCTCCGCGGAGATCGCCTACCGAGGTCTGCTCGATCTGATCATGGTAAATGTGCATATCTGTCAGCTCTGTCCGCAGGTCGATAACTCCAAAGCCTGGCACCGCTTACAAGGGACCGAGCTGCTCTTCTCGGAACAAGGGGACGGTACTTTTCGTGACATCAGGCGCGGTGTCCGACAACTCCAAGAGGGACGATCTTCCACACGCCTCGTCTGGAGAGCGCGTCTCCGGCGTGTTGAGCCGCGCCGCTATGCGTCCGCCGGTGCAAAGCGTCGATCGTGTGGTGGAGGCGGACGCTGGAGCCTTCAGGAGCTTTGATCGCGCGGGAGAGAACGACCTGAGAGCGGGCAAAGGCACTTCTAGATCCGCGGCGCGGACGAAATGGGCACTGTACATTCTTTGTTGCTGACGAGGCAGAGCAAAGCGCGGCGTTGTTTGCGCGAAGCAGCTCTTCATGGATAAAGAAGGCCTATGGCTACGGGAATAGGACCTTCTGAGTGCAGTTTGAGTGAAATGGACGCTTTGTGTATTTTTTGCTTGACAGGACAAGAGGAAAGGGAGCAACATCCACGCGATGTAAGGTTTTGCAATTTCTTGAAGGCAAGGTTTTGATTCGAGGTGCCAGCCAAGGCCCTATTCGAGTTGCGGCTTTTCAACCTCAAAACTCCTATGCAGGATAACGAAAGGGCGGTATGAAAATTTTCCAGGGAATGCCACGATTGACCGCTGTGATCGTGTTGGCAGGTTGCTCCAGCAGTACCCCGGTGACCTCGCCGACGCCAACGCCGACGCCGACGCCGTCGAGCTCCGCGCCGCAAGTCGTGAAAGAAGTCACGATTCCAGCGCCGTTTTTCTTCGATCTGGGTGTTTTCGACCCAGCAGCGTCGAAGTACTACCAGGCGGATGCTTCCAAGAAGCAGATTGATGTGATTGATGTTGCGTCAGGCACTTTGGACACGCCGCTTGTCAGTGGATCGTTTGCGGGGCAGAAAGCCGCGTCGCAGAACGATGGGCCCAACGGGATCGTGTATGTTCCCGGAACAACGCCCTTGCTTTACGTGGGGGACGTAAACAGCGTCAAGGTTGTAGATCCAACCAAGAACGCCGTTGTGAATACGGTAACGGTGAGTACTTCGGGAGTGCGAGCCGACG
Source organism: uncultured Acidobacteriaceae bacterium (assembly GCA_964247945.1). Classification (GTDB taxonomy): domain Bacteria; phylum Acidobacteriota; class Terriglobia; order Terriglobales; family Acidobacteriaceae; genus Edaphobacter. The sequence continues at coordinate 1,757 of CAXTWP010000321.1, forward strand.
AAGGTTGCTATGACCCCGACGATTCCCTTGTTCTCTACGCCAGTCCGGAGGAGACACCCGCCTTTGTGACGTTTATTTCCACCAAGACGCAGACCGTGGTGGCGAAATATGTTTTTTCCGCGGATACAACAGGTCTCGAAGCGTGCGTTTATGACAGCGGCTCCAAGAGCTTCTTGATCAACAATGATGGTACGAAGGCGAATCCGAACGGGGAAGTGGACGTCTTCACCGCGGCGTCCGCCGTTGCCGGTGCACCGGCGATCGCCAAGGTATTTCCCTTGCCCGGCTGCGACCCGACGGGAATAGCGCTTGGGCCCAATACCGATGTGCTGATCGGGTGCAGCCAGAGCGCCCCCTTGCCCACCTTGTTCAGTTACATTCTGAATCGGACCAGCGGTGCCGTGCTCGCCACACCCGCCATTGGAGGGGTGGATCAGGTAGCGTACGACTCCGTCACCAACCGTTATTTCCTTCCCGCTTTTTCTAATCAAGCCAACGGGGTTCCAGGATCGTTCGGCACGGCGGTTCCGATGCTTGGCGTTGTGGATGGCACCACCCGCGATATCCTGTACGAAGTTCCGATGGGCTTTGTCGGGCATTCGATCTCGATCGACAGCACGGACGGCAAGCTCTTTATTCC
>CAXTWP010000321.1:2406-3718 GCA_964247945.1 uncultured Acidobacteriaceae bacterium
CCTCACCTGGCCGCAACCGCGACCCAGGGCACAGCCTTTCCGGCCGCGGGAGTGACCATCTACACGACTCACTGAGAAGCCGCTCCCACAAGGGCCGATTGGAAGGACAATCGGCTCTTGTGGAGGAGGATTCCCTACGGGAATGACAACCGAGAAGGGCAAGGCCTCGGGGTGGAAAGCTACTCGTAGTAGCGGGCGAAGCTGGTGTCGGTCTCGTAGAGGGTGCAGTCCTTTACGCGGACGCGGCCGCCGGAGAGGTCGCGGAGTTGGGTGCTGGTGCGCTCGAAGAAGAAGCGGGCGAGGTTTTCGGCGCTGGGGTTGAATTCCCTGTCGAAGGGTGGCAGATCGTTGATCATGCGGTGGTCGAGGAGGTCGACGGTGGGGCGGAGGACCTGCTTGAGGAGCTTGAAGTCGAGCAGGAGGCCGGTCTCGTCGAGCTGTTCGCCGATCAAGGTGACGAAGACGCGGTAGTTGTGGCCGTGGGGGTTCTCGCACTTGCCGCGATAGTTGCGGAGGAAGTGGCCGGAGGAGAAGCCGGCTTCCACGGTGACTTCAAACATGGGGCGGTGTCCTTTACGGGTGGACGGCGGAATGGCCGAACGGGTTATCGTTGACGGCGGGCGCGGCGAGCTATCTCGGCGCGGCGCTCGGCCTGCTCGAAGAGGGAGGAGAAGATGCCGGCGAGGGTGACGAGGAGGGCGATGAGCAAGAGGACGAGGCCCATGGTGCGCCACAGGGCGGAGTCGCCGGGGGAGCCGGGCTGCTGGGCGATGTTGGTGTAGGCGATGCCGCAGGAGACTAGGGCGAAGAGGACGAGGCTGGCGGCGAGGATGAAGAGGTTGCGTCCCATATGGGTGTGCTGGGGTCAGGATAACGCAGATAGAATGACGGTGTGGATGTTGAGTTCGACCCGGCGAAGAGCGCGAGGAATGTGCGGGAGCGCGGATTGAGTTTTGCCGAGGCAGAGCGGTTCAACTTTGGGACGGCGGTCATCAAACCGGTGTTTCGGAACAACGAAGAACGTTTTATGGCTACCGGGTACCTTGTCGAACGCGTTCATGTCTTGTGCTACAAGCTACTCGACTGTGGGATACGGGTTATCAGCTTCAGAAAGGCAAACAAGCGCGAGGAAAGGCGATATGAAGAGGGCAGACGCAATCTGGAACAAGGGACCTGAGCTGATCGACGACGATGGCGAGGTGCGTGAGTTGACAGCCGAGGACTTCAGGCAGATGAAGCCGTTCAGTTCTCTGCCGGAGGACCATCAGCATGTTTTACGGGATATTATGCGGGGGAATGTGACGATCCGGCT
>CAXTWP010000322.1:0-634 GCA_964247945.1 uncultured Acidobacteriaceae bacterium
CGTTCAGGGCCGGTGCCGCCGTTGTCGAAAGCTGGTCGCAAGCCTGTGCAATCCAGTGAAGAAGTTCCATAGTGCCCCCGTCGTTCCCGTTGTTGTCGTTACCGCTAGTAGCTGAGGATTTCCTTCACGCCTGTTGCGCTCGGGGCCATGTGTATCTGGTAGTTGGCCTCGTAGCCTTGCGCCGCCTGGAACAGCATCTTCAACTCGTCTTGCTGTTGCTTGTTGGCGACAATCTGCTGCATGGTTAGGCCCTGTGCTAGCTGGCTTTGGTCCTGCCCGGTGCGGAGCATCAAGAGCAACGCCTGGTTGATCCGCTGGAGCGTGGCAAGCTCGGTCTGCTCTTCCGGCGCAAGGCTGTGGCTGGCCGATTCAAGGGTGGCGATTTCGGTCTGACGAGCCGTCTGATTGCCGCGTACCGTCCCGATCGTCTGGAGGTTGGTCGCGCTCACCGAATCGCCTAGGTCGAGGGTGGCGGTCTGCGCGGCCACTGTTTGCTGTCCCTGCGCGTTCAGGTTCACGTAGCCAGTCAGCTTGGGAACACGCCCGATACTGGCTCCCTGGATCGCCGATGTTGCCTGACCGGCGTACTTGTTGATCGTCCCCATCCACTGTCCGGTGTTCCCGTAGGTGTCGG
>CAXTWP010000322.1:644-3716 GCA_964247945.1 uncultured Acidobacteriaceae bacterium
CCATGAGGGCAGACCGGAGTTGAAGCTCGTGTAGAGCGACTGGGGCGAACTCGCCATGCGCTGTGCAAGGTTGTAGACACCGATGACGTTTTCGGTCGTTTTGACGGCGGTGGTGTAGGTCTGTTCCGCCTTGGCGATCTGCTGCTCCGCCTTGGCAAGCTGTGTCACCGCGTGAGCAGCTTGCGTGGGGTCGAAGGTGACGCTCCATCCGAACTGTGCGTGAGCCGGTGCCGTAAGAGCGGCAACCGCGAACGCTATAAGGAAGATAAGTCGTTTCATAAGCGAGGTTCTCCTGTGCGGTCTTGCGACCGCTGGTTGAGAGACGACGGGGGCATTTGGAACTTGAGGTCCGCTAGAAGGTCTGCGGTATGGTGTGGTTCGTATACGCGGGCAAGAGCATATCTTGGGTGAAGTAGACCTTCACGCGATGGCCTTCCCGGATCGTGATGGTTGGCGGTATCTGGATGAACCTGTCGAGGATCGTCGTGGCCTGCTGCGAGATGCCGGCGGACGCTCCGTTCACGAACGATTGCGATCCGCTCGCGTTGTAGCCGCTGCCGCCCTGGGTGATCTGCGCCGCACCGGAGATAACGCCAAGCGCGATAGAGGTTCCGAAGATCTGGAGGTAGTGGTTGTTCACTTTGTCTTTGAGACCTTCTTCGCCGATCTGGTCGAGCCCGTGGAACTGGTCGAGGTCGGTCGAGAAACCATCCGGCATAATCATCCGGTGGAAGATGACGGCCATGCGCCGCTGTTGGCCGATGCCGGTTCCGCCAATCTTTCGCGCCTCGCCCAGCACGATGGTTCCTTCCGGGATGAGAACGTGCTGGTGGTCGTGCGAGTAGACCGGGTTTGCGACTAGGACCTTCACCGGATCGGCGGCGTCGCCGTCCAGCCGGTTCATCAGGACTGTGTCGAGCGTCATCCCTTCATAGATCACATAGGGCTGCCCCGATGCCGCATTGATGTCGACTTCGGTCGAACGCTTGTAAGTGGCAGGCGCGGCAGGCTGCGGCGGTGTCTCGCCAGCCAAACGCGGCGCGGTCAGGTTTGAGGGTAACGGCGGTGTCGAGAGTCCTTGCACCTGAGCCTGTTCTAGTTGCGCCGTTCGACTGTAGGCAAGGTTCGACTCGAAGCGGGACGCATATTGCCGTTCCCGTTCCTTCCCGGCGAGCTGTTGGACCTGCTGCTGCTCGGGCGAAAGCTGAGCCTGGCCGCCGCCCTGAGCGGAGGTGGCCGGGGCGTAAGCCGGACCGGGCGCGGCGGGCTGCCCGGTGTTCGTGAGCGAAGCGGTCGCGGCCTGTTGTGCGGAGGTGCCCGTTGGCACAGTAGCCGCCGCGAGTATCTCCTCCTGTTCCTGCCTCTGCTTCTCGGTCGCAAGCTGCGCGTGGAGCGCGGCGACGTTGTTAGCCGTGTTGTCCTGAACGACCGGAGCAACCGTCGCGTCTTTCCCTTTCTCGCCAGCCGCGCCCTTCTTCTTGTCGTTCGTGCTGCTGACGAACATCGCAAGGATGAGCACCAGCACCACGCCCATGTAGACCATCATCTTCAGGTTCTTCTTGAACACGCCCTTGGGCGCAACCGTGCGGTCGGCTAAGCTCGGTTCAACAAACGGCTCCGTGTTGTTCGCTGTGGTCGGCATCATGCGCTTACCCCTTCCTCGTGAATTCCATCTTCTTCTTGCCCAGCTCCACATAGCCGTTTTGAAGCACCTGCGGGATGATGTACGTGCCTTCGCGCAGCTCGTAGTTGATGAGGTTCGGCTTCCCGTCCTTCATGTCGTACACGCTGAACTTTTCGGGCGCGTTGGTCTTGATGTAGGTGAACTTGTCGTCGTGATAGATCGACTGGATGTTAAACGGCGTTTCGTTCGCCTTATAGACATAGTCGAACTTGAGGGTCAATGGGTAAGCCGCCCGATACTCATCGACCGTCTGGCTGACGTGGCTCTGGACGGCGGCAAGTTGCTCCCGCATCTCATGACCTGGGCGGCGGGTACGTACTGAGAAGGGCCGCTCGACGCCACGATGGAGCTGCGGTCGGCGGGTTCGATCATCACCTTAAGGTCGGGCGCGGTGCCCGTGCCGGTCACATCCTGCAAAGTAAAGCTGTAGATGTTGCCCTTGTCCGTGATGAGGTTGAGATTCGAGCTGATCCCTTGCTTGGCCGGATGCACGAAACAGAAGTTGCCAACGACATCGACAATCCAGAAGTCCTTGTCGCCGGTAGCCGCCTCCATGATCTTCTCGCTCGGCGGCACCACGATGAGCGTAGTGAACTTCGTCTTCGCATGTATGGCCACGATGTCCTGCGCGTGATACTGGACGGTGCGGGCGGACTCTGCTGAGCTGATCACTGCTGTAGGCGGCGGATCAACCGGCTTCGGGTTAATCGCGGCGGAGGCCGTAAGTGTGAGAACGACGGGTGAGAGTAAAGCGAAACAAAGACGCATGGTGAAGCTCCTTAGCGGGCGGTGAGGGTGAGAGGTTGGACTTGAACGACGGCCTTCGACGTGGTCGAAGAAGGCTTCGCTCGTCCAGGTTGGATCGGATAATCCTCGGCCAATCGCCGGATGCCTTCGGCGATCCCGTAGCGGTCGAAGTAGTCGCGCTTTTTGAGGTTGTCGCGGGCGTTGTTCGTCGCAACCCAGTACGACACCGCATCGACGTTCAACCGGACCTTCTTCGAGGAATCGGTCTTGCGGATCAGCATCTCGCCCGGCGGAATGAGGTCGGCGATGATCTCCAATTCGGTGTCGTTCAACTGGAAGGCCTCGGCGTAGACCTTCCGGTCCATATCGGGGTTCGCCAGGAAGATCTTCGTCGGGCAATTCTCCGCGACCACCGGGAGCATCCCCGATTCCTGAAGTTCCTTGATCGATTGCGTGGCGAGAATGAGCGCGGCATTATGCTTCCGCCACGTCTTTGCCCCTGCCGTGATGTACTTCTTGATCGTCGGATTTGAGAGGAAGAGCCAAGCCTCATCCAACAGGAACGCCTTGAAGGTGCCGAGCTTGCCCGGGTCGGCGATCTCGTTTGCCGCGCGGTGGAGCACATAGAACAGCAGCGGCTC
>CAXTWP010000323.1:0-3699 GCA_964247945.1 uncultured Acidobacteriaceae bacterium
GCTACGGCATCAGCGGCGTCGCCCTCGACAACAAGGACATTCGCGCCCACGGCCGGGACGAGCGCCTGCCGCAGGAATCCTTCTACACGGGCGTTCAGTTCTACTACCTTTACCTGAAGGCGCTTACGGAAAAGTAGGTCAGCGCACAGCAGGCAACACAGCCGTCGCAGTTGTCGTTGGCTTTGGTGCCTTCATCTCCGCCGGTGCGTACTTGCTCGCGCACTTTGCCTGCAACTGCGTGGCGTGGAACACTCCATCGTGCCCGAAGGTGCCCACCGCCAGCGCCTGCGCGTCGTCCTTGAAGGTGTCCGGCGGCGGCTCCGACCCTTGGTAGGTCACCTGCAACGTTTTGCCCTGCTCCAACAGCACAAAGTGTGCGTTCGTTCCCGCCCGCCTGATGCTGCCCGGTGCTACGTTGCCCGCCACCCGCAGGTGCCGCACATACGCCTTGTCGCCCATGCCCTGCAACTCGCTGATGGTCACGTAGTAGCTCTTGTTGTCGCGCACCCCGGTAAAGCCAAGGTATCCGACCGTTGCGAGAATCACCACAACCGCTACAAGGATCTTTACGGAGCTCTTCGGACCACTCTGGGAGGCAATCATTCACTCCCTAGTCTAGAGCAAGTTCCAGTGGAACGTGCTCTTCCATCCACACTCATCACTGCGAGAGCACCGTTTCGACCGTCACGGCAAAAAAGGAGTGGCCGAAAACTGTCGGATGCTCCACATCCCAAAAAAGCGTGTGGTCAGGGTCGGCGCAGACCTGACCCGTCAATGAGTTGAGGCACGGCGTCGTGATGTTGGTAAAGCCGAAGTGGGTTGCGTCCGCCACAATCGCCGCGAAGAGCTGGAACAGGTCCAGCCGGTAGACCTTGGCCGGCGCAAACTCCTGGTCGGTCGCCAGCAGCAGGTTTAGATTTGTATTAACGGCCACCGACGCCTTGTGAGCGAAGCTCGGGTTGGCCTGTGCTGCCGGCAGGATACTTACGTCCAGCAAGTCGGGGATCAAAAACTTGGTAGCCCCCGCCGCCCGCAGCAGGTTCTCGCTCTCCGCAAGGCCGCGCGCGATCTGCATTCCCAGGTTTTCCGCCGAGACCCCGCCGATCGCGTTCAGGATGTCATTGCCGCCCCCTTCCAGCACGTAGAGCGCATTGGGGTCGGCCTTGCCGCCGTGTTGCCCGAGATAGAGCAGCACCTGACTCGGTACGCTGGGGATCGAGCCAAAGGGAGGCTCCGGCACGTCCGCCGTCACCCGCGCTCCGCCAAAGGCATAATCCGTTCCACCCTTCGCAGCGGGCAGCATCGGCAGTCCCATCGAGCCGGCGATATGCTCCACCCACAACGGTCCATTCGAGAAGCGCCCATTGTAATAAGGCGGCGAGAGCGGCACCGTCCCGCCGCTCAGCGAGTAAATATTGCCTACGTCGCAGTAGCTGTCGCCGAAGACATAGATGGCGCTGAACTTCGGAAGCGCCGCGTGAACGCAAGCAGGCAGAACAGTAGCAAAGATCGCAAGAATGCAAAGTCGAAGCGGACGGGCCATGGAGATCTCCAAGGTAAGGTCTAGTCGTCGAAGACGCGCGATGAAACTGGGACGCTGCCACTGTAACCGTATGCAAGCGTGGTGTAAATGCTTTTTTGCGTACTGCCCGGCCCACAAACAAACCGTCACCGGCGTATATACTCGACCCATCCCGAATGCACGGCGCGGGACCGACGCAGGGATGGGAGCAACGAATGAGCACCAACGGGCATGACGGCACGAGCAACGGACACCTCAGCAACGGCCTTTCCTACACAGTCCCCGCTCCGCGCGCCGGCTGGATCGTCGCCCGCAGAGCCGAGGCCGCCCGCACCGGCGACACCAACATGAGCCAGATGCACTTCGCCCGCAAGGGCCTGGTCACCGAAGAGATGGCCTTCGTCGCCCACAAGGAAAAGATGAGTCCCGAACTCGTCCGCTCCGAAATCGCCAAAGGCACCATGATCATCCCGGCCAACATCAACCATCCCGAGCTCGAGCCCATGGCCATCGGGGTCGAATCGCTGTGCAAGATCAACGCCAACATCGGCAACTCGGCCATTGTCTCGAACGTGGACGAAGAACTCCGCAAGCTCCACACCGCCGTGCATTTCGGGGCGGACACGGTGATGGACCTTTCGACGGGAGGGGACATCCACATGATCCGCGAACAGATTCTGCGCCATTCGCCCGTGCCCATCGGCACCGTTCCGCTCTATGAGGCGCTCTCCCGCGTCAAGAAGGTGGAGGACCTCAACATAGACCTCTACCTCGAGGTGATCGAGGAGCAGGCCCAGCAGGGCGTCGATTACTTCACCATCCACGCCGGGGTGCTCATCGAGTACGTCCCGCTCGTTGCCAAGCGCATCACCGGTATCGTCAGCCGCGGCGGAGCCATCCTTGCGCAATGGATGACCGCTCATCACCGGCAGAACTTCCTCTACGAGCACTTCGATCGCATCACGAAGGTCATGGCCAAGTACGACGTGAGCTACTCGCTCGGCGACGGCCTCCGCCCCGGCTGCCTGGCTGACGCCTCCGATGAGGCCCAGTTCGCCGAACTCAAGACCCTGGGCGAACTCACCCGCCACGCGTGGAAGTCCGACGTGCAGGTGATGATCGAAGGCCCCGGCCACATCCCCATGGACCAGATCAAGCTCCAGGTCGACAAGGAGGTCGAGCTCTGCGACGGCGCGCCCTTCTACGTCCTCGGCCCGTTAGTGACCGACATCGCGCCCGGCTACGACCACATTACCTCGGCCATCGGTGCGGCCATGATCGGCTGGCACGGCGCGGCCATGCTCTGCTACGTCACCCCCAAGGAACACCTCGGCCTGCCCAACGAGAAGGACGTGAAAGACGGGATCATCGCGTACAAGATCGCCGCCCACGCGGCCGACGTGGCCCGCCACCGGCCCGGCGCGCGCGACCGTGACGACGCCATCTCCCACGCCCGCTATACCTTCGACTGGGACAAGCAGTTCGCCCTTTCGCTCGACCCCGAGACCGCCCGCGGCATGCACGACGAGACCCTGCCGGACGACTACTACAAGGAAGCCGCCTTCTGCTCCATGTGCGGCCCGAAGTTCTGCTCCATGAACTGGTCCAGCAAAGTGGACAAGTTCAACGAGACCGAGTTTGGACTTAAGAAGCCCGACCTCACCCAGATCATGACGGAGCAACTGGCCCTTCGCAACTAAGCCAACCGTGTTGTTCGGGTGTTATGCGTAAATGCCGCGTTGTTTAGTCGTGTAGGCGACGCGGTCGATGGCGAGCATATAGGCGGCGATGCGGTTGTTGACGTCGTGGGCCTCGGCGTAGCGGATAACGTCGGTGAAGCTTTGCATCATGATGCTGTCGAGGCGCTGGTTGACCTCGGCCTCGGTCCAGAAGTAGCCCATGCGGTCCTGGACCCACTCGAAGTAGCTGGTGGTGACCCCGCCGGCGTTGGCGAGGATGTCGGGAATGACGAAGATGTTTTTCTCGGTGAGCAGGTCGTCGGCGACGATGGTGGTGGGGCCGTTTGCGCCCTCGCAGAGGATGCGGCATTGGAGCTGGGCGGCGTTGCGGCTGGTGATGACGTTCTCGGTGGCGGCGGGGAGGAGGATCTCGCAGGGGCGGGTGAGGAGCCCGTGCGGGTCGGCGGGCTGCGCGCCGGGGACCCCGACGATGGTGCG
>CAXTWP010000324.1:0-3696 GCA_964247945.1 uncultured Acidobacteriaceae bacterium
AGAGACATCAGTGCCGATTCGACGCTTACGGAGGGGGTATCGGAGGATGTGGCCCCGATCATTGAGGAGTTCATGGAGCAGTCCGCCGCGCAGAATGAAGCCGCCGCCGAGGAGATTCCCAGTGAGAAAGGAAGGCCGACGTCGTATATCTCCTTCGACCATGTACAAAAGGCGTTTGGGGACTTCGTGGTGCTCGACGATGTGAGCTTCTACGTAAACGCGGGGGAGACGTTGTGCATCTTGGGTCGAAGCGGGGTAGGGAAGTCGGTGTCGCTCCAGATGCTGCTAGGGTTCTTGAAGGTAGATAAAGGGACGATTCGCGTGGCCGGAGAAGACATCTGCGGATTTACGGAGAAGCAGCTGCAAGCGGTGAGACGGAAGGTCTCGATGGTGTTCCAAAATGGGGCGCTTTTCGATTCGATTACGGTAGGGGAGAACGTGGCGTTTCCGCTGCGTGAGCGAGGAGAGCTGGAAGAGGAGCAGATCTACCAGATTGTCAGGGGTTTGCTGGAGATGGTCGGTGTCGCGGGGATGGAGGACCTGCTGCCTTCGGACCTGTCGACGGGCATGAAGCGTTCCGTCGCCATTGCGCGTGCGCTCGCCGCGCAACCGGAAGCGGTCCTTTACGATGAACCGACGACGATGGTCGATCCGCTTATGGGACACTTGTTAGGCGACCTGATTGAGCGACTGAAGCGGCAGCTGCATCTTACAAGCATTGTGGTGACCCATGATATGCGGTTTGCAAAGAAGCTGGCGGACCGTGTCGTTTTTCTGCATGAGGGTAAGGCCCGCTTCTTTGGGACGATGGCGGAGATGGAGAAGAGTGACGACGAGGTGCTGAAGGAGTTTCTGACCTTGGATGAGTTGGTGCTGCCAGCCTAGTCCTTGACGATTTTTGCAAGAGCCCGCAGCTTTCCTGTTTAGACAGTGTTTACGAAACCTTCAGGAGGGGGATGGACGGCGGCATTGCCGCCACATCACGGTTGTGGGTTAATGAAGAGAAGCATTCGCTTTCCCGGCGAGTGGGAAACCGGTACAACTGCTCATTATGGCGACCCCAGACTACCTGCAACAGGTTGTGATCTCCGGCAGGCGGCGGACTGCCGGTGCGGGGAAGCGCCGTTTCGCGTTGTTCGGCCTCTTTCAGCGGCCATCATTTACGAGCCTGGTGTGGGCGTCGTTGGATCTGATGACGGCACTGGTTGCGGGCATTGTTGCGACGCGGCTTCGGGTGGTCATGCCGGAGTACATCCACGGTGTCCGGTCCGAGCACTCGTATTTTCTAGGAGCTCCTCACTTGCTGCTCGCGTACGTTGGCTGGTACGCCGTTTGCCTAATCTTCTTTTCCCGGTCATATGGGCTGTATGGATCAATCCAAAACCGCGGCGGCCTGCATGAACAACGTATGACCTTGCAGGCATCGCTGGTTGCGGGGTTGCTCCTATGCGGTGCACTGTATCTCTCCCGTGAACTGGTGATCTCGCGGGCGGTGTTGGTGACTACAGTTTTACTGACCGCAGCGCTGCTCTGCGTACGGCGGGCGATCTGGCGGCGGATGGTGTATGCGCGCTACCGCGAAGGGCTGGAGACGCGCAACATCGTAATTGTGGGTGCCGGGCGTGTGGCGCATGCGCTGCGCAATCATCTGGAGAGCCTCCAACACATGGGGTTCCGGTTCAAAGGATTTGTAGCACTAACGGAACGGGAGTCGGAATCAGGCGACGCGGATGTGATCGGGAATGTGGCGAACTGCGTAACGCTGGCGCGGTCGCTGTTTGTCGATGAGATTTTTCTTTCTGTCCCGGCGGACCGCAAGCTGGTAATAAGCCTGGTGGAGGAGGCGCGGGCGGCGGGGATCGACATCCGCGTGGTGCCGGACCTATATGACGGCCTGGCGTGGAACGCGCCGGTGGAATACATCGGGCAGTTTCCCACGATCCCGCTGCATCGCAGGGACTTCCCTCTCGGTGCTTTCCTGATGAAGCGCATCCTTGACATCACGCTGTCGACGATTGCTCTCGTGGTGGCGTCGCCTCTGCTGCTGGGAATTGCCATAGCCATCAAGCTGGACTCAGCAGGGCTGGTCTTTTACAAGGCGCAACGAATTGGCCGCAAGGGACGAACGTTTACCTGCTACAAGTTTCGTACGATGGTGCCCGAAGCGGATAAGCTGAAGGCCGACCTGGCGCATAGGAACGAGCGGGAAGGGGTATTGTTCAAGATCACGGACGATCCCCGGGTGACCAAGGTCGGCAAGTTCCTGCGCAAGTATTCGCTCGACGAACTACCGCAATTCTACAACGTGCTGCGGGGCGACATGAGTCTGGTCGGGCCACGGCCGCCGATTGCCAGCGAAGTCGAGCAGTACGATCTCAAGCACCTGCGACGCCTGGATGTGTTGCCGGGGATTACCGGGCTGTGGCAGGTGGAGGCGCGGCAGGACCCATCGTTCGACAGCTATATTTCGCTCGATTCGGCGTACGTGGAGAACTGGACGGTCTGGCTGGATTTGAAGATTCTGGCACGGACGATCGGGGTGGTGTTCTCGGGGACGGGATCGTAGGACGGCTTCGGCGATAGACTTGTTCTGTGAAGATTGCATTGGCACAGATGAATCCGACAGTGGGGGACTTCCGGGGAAACACGGCGAAGATTTTGGAGTTCGCCCTGCGGGCGTCGCGCGGCGGAGCCGAGCTGGTGGTTTTTCCGGAGCTGGTGGTGTGCGGGTATCCGCCGGCAGATTTCCTGGAAAAGACGGCGTTTGTAGCGCGCGCCGAGGCGGCTGTGGCGGAGCTTGTGGCGTGGACGGGGACGGCCGAGGCGGTACCGATCCTGTGTGGAACGGTGATGCCGGCGAAGTCAGCAGAGGGCAAGCATGTGCGGAACGTTGCCGTGCTGCTTGAAGACGGCGAGATCAGGTTCGTCCAGCAGAAGATGCTGCTGCCGTTCTACGACGTCTTCGATGAGCAGCGGTACTTTGAGCCGGGCGCGTCGCAGTCGCTCGTGGAGTTGCGCGGCGAGACGCTCGCGGTGACGATCTGCGAGGACGCCTGGAACGACAAGATGTTCTGGCCTCGCCAGAACTACCCCCTCGACCCCGTCGAAGAGCTCATGAAGCAGTGGGGTGCCCTGCCTCAGACGATGGGCGGCGGGCGCCTGATCCTCAACCTCTCCGCCTCCCCCTACTGGCACGGCAAGGTCGAGACGCGCCGGCGCATGCTGGGCGCGCTTGCCCGGCGGCACCGCGCCGCCGTCGTGATGGTCAACCAGGTCGGCGCCAACGACAGCCTCATCTTCGATGGCGGCTCCTTTGCCCTGAACGCCGCGGGCGAGCTCATCGCGCAGGCGGCAGCGTTCCGTGAGGACTTCGTCGTCTTCGACACGGGGAGCGCGCCTCCCTCAACAGCCTGGCCCTCGCCCGGCGACGGCCGCATGACCTGGGACGCCCTCGTCCTCGGCACGCGCGACTACCTGCGCAAGTGCGGCTTCAGCAAAGCGCTCGTCGGTCTCAGCGGCGGCATCGACTCCGCCCTCGTTGCCGCGGTCGCCGTCGATGCCCTCGGCCCGGACAATGTACACGGCATCGGCATGCCCAGCGAGTTCTCCTCCCCCGGTTCGCTCACCGACGCCGGTCTGCTTGCCACGAATCTCGGGATCTCCTTCGACGTGCTGCCCATCCGCGAGATCTACGAC